>JACJXT010000011.1:1226749-1533437 GCA_020636535.1 Chitinophagales bacterium | reverse complement strand
TTTAAACACGCTAATTTTATTGAACTTAATAATATAGATATTATAGTTCATAATTAATAAAAATAAAATAATAAATTATGGCAAATCATTTAAGTAATAGAGCAGTAAAAGGTTTAGTAAAAGTAGGCAATGTATTGTGTCCTGCTAATGGCGAATTTCCTAAATACGAAACTGTAGCGGCTACCAATCAGCTAGACAACTTAGTACAATATGCACCTGAAAGTGATATCAACGACTTAGGTATGGTACTAAGCATATTTTCATTGATGCCAATGTTTGTTATCAAATGGATAGTTGGTTTATGTACTAATGCCATGACCAATTCAAGTGATGGCGTAATTATGGCTACACTTCGACAATTAAATATGGGATTGCGTGGTTTAGTTTTCTCTACTTATTATTCTGAATTAGCAAAACCAACACAAGGCACAGTCAAAAATCCACTAGATGTAATTGACTTTAAATTGAATAGAGTTTTGGATTAAGCTTGCACCATCTCATAATCTGCTTTTAAAAGTAACTAAAGAAATAGAGTATGTAGTGAAAAAGATTATTAAGTAAAATAATTTTTATATTTTCATGTTTTTTATATTTGAATTATTATTATTTACAATATTAACCTATCTAGGTGTTAATTTATATATTTTAATTGAGGAAAAATTTGGAAAAGTATATTATGAATATATTTCCATAGTGTTCTTTTATCTTTTTATTTTTTGTTTAATAATGGAAAGGTAATGGGTAAATAATAATTCATATTTACTTTCAAATCATAATGTTTTGGTGCTTTGTCCCATCGTGGCATATCTTCTATTAAATCGACAACATACTTATCACATGCTTTACAAGTAGAGTATACAATTTTAGGAAATCGAGCAAATGCATCTTCTGTTACCATAAATTTCACAATGGTAAGTCCTTCGTAATTAATGCTATCAGTAGATTTTGGTTTATTATTTTCTATATATTTTATTAACGCAATATCGCCACCAGTATATTGTGGTGGATTGTCTACTTCATCCATTGTAGGAATAGTGTCCCAATCAGATGGTGTTTCATAAAACTCGCTACGCAAACTATCTATAATTCTATACCACGACATTTTGGTTGAGTCGATGATTTTTCGTTCTTCCTTTATTTTGTTTGATTTTGCAGTAGATATCTTATTTAAAACACTATTGATTTGTGCATGTGCATGATTAGCAAAAATTAAGCATAAAAAAAATAAAAACAGATAGCACAATTTTTTCATACTTAAATATATGCAATTAAGATGAGAAATTATATCACACCATTGTATTTTCTAATGAACCACTCTGCTCCTAGTAATAAAACGATTAGTACAAACAAGAATTTCCAGTCTATAAGTGGTCTGGTTTTAAAAGAATCGTATAATACTGTATGAATAGCTTTATTGTTTTCTAATGCTTTTGGAATATTTGCCAATTGATTTGGATAAAAAAACTGTCCGCCACTTTGTAGTGCTAAGCTTCTTAATAAATTATAATTGGCTTGTGTATTGATTAACTCTACAATAATTGGTTTTACTGAAAATTGTGTTGCTGCTTTGTATGATTTTCCTTTATAATCAGTTGCTGCAACAACAGTATAATCGCCAACTGGTAACACGCCAGCATTTAAAACATAACTATTGGCTGTTTTATCAAAAGAGAAATTATATGTTTTTCCTTTGGTACTTTTAATAGTTGCATTTACATCTGATTCGTTGACCAACATATAGCTTTCATTATAAAACACTGCATTTAAATCTATCGATTCATTAGAGTTATAAATATTCTTTTCTGTATGCACTATAAATCTGCGTTTATCTGATTTTACAGTTAAAAACTGAATGGTCTTATCCAATAATTCATTAGTAGCATCGTTGTTTTTGTATTGTGCAAACTCATTGATTTTCCAACGCCAAATACCTTCAGCACAAATAAATCCTATTTTTTTATTATTCACATCGAAAGAACACCACAATGGATTATTAGTCGCTACTTTTCCTATTTGTTGATTGAATAAAACGGCTACATTATTGCTTGTAGTATATTTTCCGAATGGAGCTAATAATGGTGGTAAGTTTTTTATTCTTTTTAAGGTTTCATCGGTCAATATAAACTTAGAAAAACTGCTCTGATAAATTGGATAGACATCATTTCCATTTAGTGATGAACCATTTATTTTTAGATTATCTTGAATAGTATTTAATAGAGACAAATTTGTATTAGCAGAAACTATTATCAATACAGATTTATTATTATTGAGCCAATTTTTAATTTGATTATTTTTATTACTAGTGTTTGAAGATGGAATACCGTGTAGAATTAATAAATCGTAAGGTGTAATATTATCATTAAACTCATTAATATTAAATACATCAACATCATAATTTTTATTATTTTTTATTGTTGATTTTATTGCACTTATATCTGGATGTGGTGCATCGTAAATTAAAGCAATTTTTTGTCTACCATCAATTACTTCTACATATGCTTTATCTTGATTATTAGCTTTAGAAACTTCGCCAGCAACAGGTTTTAATACAACAGTATATGCTACTACACCAACTTTATTGGCATCGTCTACTACATTAGCAGCAAACTGAAAATAATCTGAATTTATATTTATAGTTTGATTATAAATCACTTTTCCACTTGGATTAATCACTTGCAATACTGTAGTTTTTCCATTTAATTTATTGGCTTCAATTTCTATTTGTAGATTTAATTTATCGCCTAAATAGACTACTTCTGGACATTGCAATAAACTGATATAGGCATCTTTTTGTATAGTTGTGTCACCCAATCCAATAGTATAAAAAGGAATTTTCTTTGCATTTTTATTATATAGTGGATTGCTGCCTTTATTAAAAATTCCATCGCTAGCAATAATTACTGCACCTAAATTTTTATTATCGTAGCTCGTAAACACATTATCTATTACAGCATTAATATCGGTTTGCTGTTCATTAAAGTTCAAAGCAGCATCTGATTGCAATACATCACCAAAATTGAAACTCAATAAATCGTAATCTTTTTGAATTGCTTTTTTTAGTTGTTCTACATCATCAAAATATTGGTCTTTGTTTTTTATATTGTTTTTTAATGATAATGTATTGTCTTGCAATAGAATGATAGTCGGTTTTTCTTTTTTGGTTTGCTTAGATTTTAATAATGGTGTTAGCAATAAGAATGCAATAAGAAAAAGTGCTAAACTTCGTAGTGCAAATAAAATATACTTCAGCCATTTACTTTCTCCATCGTAAACAATATATTTTTTCTTGCCATAAATTATATACGCACCAATAATTGCAAAGCATATACAAAAAAGTATAAACCACCAAGGATAAGATAGTATAAAACTTGCTTTCAAGTAAAATCTATTGTTTAGCTAAAGATATCTTTATCACTACAATTTATAAAATAAAATGTGTTGTATTTAGTTAAAGCTTACTTTTTCATGACTTCTGCCATTGTTTTGCCTATAAAAGCTGGAGAATCTACTACATGAATGCCACATGCTTTCATAATTGCTTTTTTAGCATCAGCAGTATCATTTTTTCCACCAATAATAGCACCAGCATGTCCCATTCTTCTACCTTTAGGTGCAGTTTGTCCAGCAATAAAACCAACTACTGGTTTAGTACCATTGGCTTTAATCCATTCAGCAGCTTCAATTTCCATTTGTCCACCAATTTCGCCAATCATAATAATGCCTTCGGTTTTATCATCTGCCATAAATAGTTTAATGATGTCTAACATTGTAGAACCAATAATAGGATCACCACCAATACCAACGCAAGTAGATTGTCCCATTCCTGCTTTAGTAACTTGATCTACTGCTTCGTAAGTAAGTGTTCCAGACTTCGATACAATACCAATAGCTCCTGGATTGTGAATAAAACCTGGCATGATACCTAATTTACATTCGCCTGGCGTAATAATTCCTGGACAATTTGGTCCTATCATTCTAACTCCACGAGCAGTAATATACTTTTTAGCACTAATCATGTCTTGTGTAGGAATACCTTCTGTAATCGCTACAATTAATTCAATACCAGCATCAGCTGCTTCCATAATAGCATCGGCAGCAAAAGCTGGTGGTACAAAAATAATGGTAACATTAGCATTGGTTGCTTTAACTGCATTTTCTACCGTATTAAAAACAGGACGGTCTAAATGCGTAGTGCCTTCTTTTCCTGGCGTAACACCACCTACTACATTGGTTCCATATTCAATCATTTGTGATGCATGAAATGTACCTTCTTTTCCAGTAAATCCTTGTACTATTACTCTTGAGTTTTTATCTACTAGTATGCTCATATAATATTTTGTTTTTTCATTTTATCTAATCGTACTTGTCTTGCTTCTTTTAAGAAGTCAGAAGCAAATATAAAATCAATTAATTCTTTATTGTCAGATTCGAACAAAGTATCTTTATTGCCTTCCCAATGTAAGCTACCTTTATATAAGAAGATAATTTTTTGTCCGTGTGTAACCACCGAGTTCATATCGTGTGTATTAATGACTGTAGTGATATTGTATTCTTCTGTAATTTCTTTAATCAATTCATCTACTACAATTGCAGTTTGTGGATCTAAGCCAGAGTTTGGTTCATCGCAAAATAAATATTTTGGATTCATAACAATAGCTCTTGCAATACCTGTTCTTTTTTGCATACCACCAGATGTTTGTGATGGAAATTTGGATTTAGCATGTTCCATATTTACACGCTTTAGGACTTCGTGTACTCTATCTTCTTTTTCTGATTTAGACATTTTGGTAAACATATCTAAAGGAAAACGAACATTTTCTGCTACGGTCAATGAATCGAACAAAGCACCACCTTGAAACAGCATACCTAATTTTTTTCTGATTTCATTTTTCTCATAGATATCCATGGCTACATAATCTTCGCCATCGTAATATACATTACCTGATGTTGGCGTTAATAAACCAATAATACATTTTAAGAAAACCGTTTTACCAGAACCTGATTGACCAATAATTAGATTGGTTTGACCTGGCAAAAAAGTAGTAGATATACCTTTTAGTACTTCCTGATCTCCAAATGATTTCTTAATATTTTTAACTTCAATCATAAAATTAACCAAGCTAAAATTAAATCTGCAAAAAGTACTAATACACAACTTAATACTACTGCTCTTGTACTTGCTTTACCAATTTCTAAAGCACTACCATAAGCATAATATCCTTGATAACAAGCTATTGATGTTAATAAAAAGCCAAAAACAGTAGCTTTTACTAGCATTACCATAATATTCTTGCCTTCAAAATCCATTAAAACACCTTGCATATAATCTGTACTAGAAACATATCCAGATAAAGAACCAGATAACATTCCGCCCCAAATTCCTGTGCAAGCAGCAACTATTACTAATAATGGTACCATAGTAACAGCAGCAGCTAATTTTGGTCCTATTAAATAAGAAACTGTATTAACACCCATAATTTCTAAGGCATCTATTTGCTCTGTTAAACGCATAGTACCTAACTCTGATGCTAAGTTAGAACCTACTTTTCCTGCTAAGATTAAACATGATACAGTTGGTGCTAATTCTAAAATCATAGATTCTTTAACAACATATCCTACATAATACATTGGCACCATAGATTGTGATAAATTATAAGCAAACTGAAAAGAAGAAACTGCTCCTATAAAAAATGATATTAAAAATATAATTGCTAGTGAGCCAACACCAATGTTATACATTTGTCGTAGTGTTTCTTTCCAGTACATACTGGCTCTTTCAGGTTTAGCAAAACAGTCTTTCACCATGAGTACATATCGTCCTATATGATAAAGTGGTCCGCCATTTTGATTTAGGTATTCAGCCATTCTTGTACTTGCTTATAAAATTTTGGCTAAAATAATTTATTTTTAGGACAAAAAAAACTTTATATGAATGTTGTTGTAACTGGAGGAAGTAAAGGAATAGGGAAATCTATAGCAAAACAGTTCTTTGATGCTGGACATAGCGTAATAATATGTGCTAGAAATGAGAAAACGCTAATTGAAACTCAAGAAGTTATTGATACGAAACAAAGTGGTCGGTTAAATGTTTTTACTTGCGACTTATCTAAAGAAGAAGACATTAATGCTTTTAGTAAATATATTCATCAACACTTTGAAACAGTAGATATTTTAGTGAATAATACTGGCGTTTTTTTACCTGGAAGTATTTTAGAGGAAGCTGATAGTAACTATATTCAACAAATGAATACCAATGTTTTTTCTGCTTATTTATTGAGTAAATTATTATTACCTCTTTTACTAAAAAGTAATAATGGACAGATTTTTAATATCTGTTCTGTGGCAAGTATTAAAGCATATCCGAATGGTGGCAGTTATGGTATTTCTAAATTTGCCTTATTGGGTTTTACCAAAACACTGCGAGAAGAATTAAAAACCAAAGGCATTAAAGTTACAGCCGTTATGCCTGGAGCAACTTTTACTAGTTCGTGGGAAGGCGTAGATTTGCCAGAAGATAGATTTATGCCAGCAGATGATGTAGCACAAATGGTATATGCAATTAGTCAGTTGAGCAAACAAAGTGTAGTAGAAGAAATTATAATGCGACCACAATTGGGAGATATTTGAGTAGTATTGAGTATTGAGTAGTAAGTTCTTATTAAAAAAATAAAAAATACTTTTAAATTTTAATAGATTATTTTAATTATTAATCTCTTTATCAACATACATAGTTTAATATCAACAGTAGGCAACAATACATAATTTTGTTTATTTATATTTGTGCTAGAATAAATTTTAAATAATATTAAACCAAATTTATGGAACAACAAAAGGCAGACATGTTTTTAATGATGAACTCTAAGTATTTTGATAGTAATCATTTATATGCAGTAAAAGAACAACTACTAGAATTAGACGACTCTAAGGCAAGTTTACTATCTACAATTCAATTTAAAGACCCAACAGTCGTTTTGATTGTTTCTTTATTAGCTGGCACACTTGGTATTGATAGATTTATGATTGGTGATACAGGTATAGGAATTGCTAAATTATTAACCTGTGGTGGTTTAGGTATTTGGGCAATTATTGATTTATTTATGATAATGGGTGCAACTAGAGATAAAAATATGCAAACATTACAAAACTTTATCAATAGCTAATGTTATCTACTAAAAAAAGATTATATATTGTAATGTCATCTTTATGTGTCTTAGGATATATTTGGATGACATTAAATCTATTTTTTAGTGATAGTTATCAAACTTCAGTTTGTTTGTTTCATCGTATAAGTGGATTACCATGTCCATCTTGTGGAACAACACGAGCAATCAATGCTATATTTAATGGACAATTTATAAATGCTTTTCTAATTAATCCATTAGGTTATTTTGCTCTTTTAATATTACTGATTGTGCCATTTTGGTTAATCTATGATATTTTTAGAAAGCAAGATTCGTTTTATCAAACTTTTATTAAAGTTGAAAACAAAATCAAACAAACAAAACCTTTAGCATTGGTATTAATCTCATTAGCAATTATCAATTGGATTTGGAATATATACAAAGAACTATGATTCATATAAAATCATTCGACTATAAACCTACAGAAAGCGAAGATGAAAAAGCATCTAATAGCTATTTAATGTCATTAATTGCTCTTATAGCTGGTCTTCCATTACCTATCATTAACTTAATTGCCACACTAATATTCTATCTTGGAAATAAAAAAGGCACTTATTTTGTAAGATGGCATTGTACACAAGCATTACTTTCTCAATTTTCATTATTAATAATAAATAGTGTTGCTTTTTGGTGGACTGTTCATATAATATTACAAGATACAAATGTAAGCAATGCTTATATTGCCTATTTATTCACTGCTTTTTTATATAATATAACCGAATTCATTGCTACAATTTATACAGCTATTCAAACAAGAAAAGGCATTCATGTAGAATGGTGGTTTTATGGTGGCTTAACTAATTTGATTTGTAAACCTTAATTATGAAAAAAGTAATTATACAAGGACTTATAACCGTAGCATTATTCTTGGCTATTTGGGTAACATTTCAACAAGTTAATTGGATGAAAATTTTTAAAGTAAACGATGCGAAAGAAAATATAGAAAGTCAATTAGGCAATTTCTTTTGGAAGTACTTTAAAGAAAACAATGAAGACAACAATGATACATTTGCTACAAAAACATTAGACTCATTAGTTAATATCATCTGTCAATCAAACGATATAGATACTAGTAATATAAAATTGCACTTACTCAATAGTAATGAGGTTAATGCATTTGCTTTACCAGATGGACACCTTGTTATTTATACTGGTTTAATTGAAAAATGTGATAAACCAGAAGAGTTATGTGGTGTTCTAGCACATGAGTTGGCTCATATACAGTTAAATCATATCATGAAAAAATTGCTTAAAGAAATGGGATTAACTGTTTTAACTTCTGTTACTACTGGAAATGCAGGCAATCAAACCGTAAAAGAAGTAGCTAAGTTAATTAGCTCTACTGCTTTTGATAGAAATTTAGAAAAAGAAGCAGATATAAATAGTGTAAATTATCTTATAAATGCAAAAATAAATCCAGCACCATTTGCCGATTTAATGTATAAACTTTCAATAGAAACTGACGGAAATTTAAAATATCTTACTTGGTTAAGTACACATCCTGCTTCTGAAGAAAGAGCCAATTATATTATTGATTTAATTAAAGAAAAAGGCACTCAAGATTATGAAACAGTCATCTCAAACAAAGATTGGAATACTTTAAAAGCAAACCTTTCGTCTTCAGTAATTACTATAGAAGATTAATTTTCATCAAAAATACCATATACCCAAAAATAAGTATACACTATATGTAAATTTTGTTTTAAATTTGCTATTACTCTACTAAACCCATAGAGTATATAAACTAAGCATATGAAACATTGGAAAAGCTTATTAAAAGGTGCTACTTGGCGAATAGTTGCTACTGGCGATACCATTCTACTCTCCTACATTTATACCAAAAGTATAGGCAACGCACTAAAAATAGGATTTATAGAAGTCTTTACTAAGATTTTTTTATTTTATGTACACGAAAGAATTTGGTTGAGATTTATAAAATGGGGACAATTACCTTCTGATGATGGAAATTTAAAAGAAACACATCAAAGAAGTATAATAAAAGGTTTTTCTTGGCGATTTTTCGGCACTTTAGATACAATTATTATCTCTTATTTTGTAACAGGACATGTAACTGTAGCATTTAAAATTGGTTTTACAGAACTTATTACTAAGGTCATTTTATATTATTTCCACGAACGAATTTGGCTAAAATATTCTAATTAAGTAATACAATTTATTGCTTTAGATTTGAAATTTGTACTAGATTTTATTCTCAAAAGTCTAGTAAACAATAAAAATTTTCTAAAATAAATTCAGAGAAAACGCAAATTTTAAAGCCAATTTGTTAAATTTTATAATTTTACTATTATTGATTATCAATAAATTATAAATTATTTTGTTAATTTTTAGTACTTTGTATTGCATATTACATTGTTTTATCTATATATTTGCATTGTAAAGTTCATTGTTTAACTCAATAAAAAATAAAGTCATGAAAAAAATTGCAATCTCATTAATCTTAGTTGGTAGCTTAACCGTAGGAATTTTAAGTGCCAAAAATTTAGTAAAATCAAAAACTAGTAATGTAACTGATGTAACATTTGTAATAGACCAGAATGGTTTTCCACAAGTAACTTACATCTACGACAACGGTAACATCAACCAAATGGAAAAAATTGTTAACCAAATTGAAAGCATTCAGTACAGTAATGAATTCAGTAACAAAGTTTTTAATGTAAAATATATAAATAATTAATTATGACAAAAAGTAATACTAACTTTAGTATAGAAAATACCAAAGTGCAAATGAGAAAAGGTATACTAGAATACTGTATTCTCAACATCATAGCACAAGGTGAAGTCTATGCTTCTGATATTTTAGATGCTTTAAAAGAAGCCAATCTAATTGTGGTAGAAGGCACTATATATCCTTTGTTAACACGATTGAAAAACGCAGGTTTACTCAATTATGTATGGAAAGAAAGTTCTTCTGGTCCGCCAAGAAAATACTTTGTAATTACAGATGATGGCAACGAAGCCATTGCCGATTTAGAAGGCACTTGGCACGAACTCGCTTTTGCTGTAGAAAAAACAAAAACATTTAACAATAATACAAATAATTAAAAATATTAAACCATGATAAAGACTTATAATATTAATTTAGCAGGACAAATTTTCAACATCAACGAAGATGCTTATGAAATGATGTCTAACTACTTTCAAAAAATTAAACAATACTACGCCAATGACGAAAACAAAGATGAGATTGTTAAAGATATTGAAAGCAGATTTGCAGAAATTTTTTACAGCAAAGGAAAAAATCACATCATTACCATAGAAGATGCTCAAAGTGTAATTCAGCAAATGGGAAATCCTGAAGAATTTGATAGCGATGAAACAACAGACCAATCTCAAAGCTATAGCTCTTCTCAACAACAAGATGGTTTTAAAGGCATGTTCAATAAAAAACTCTATAGAGATATGGACGACCGAATTTTAGGTGGAGTTTGTTCTGGTTTAAGTCATTACTTTGGTATTCAAAATCCATTATGGATACGATTACTCTTTATCATCTCTCCTTTTATTACATTTGGAACAGCATTACTCATCTATTTTATATTATTAATTCTAATGCCAAAAGCCGAAACACCTTCGCAAAAATTAGAAATGATGGGCGAACCAATCAATCACGATGCTATAAAAAATCAAATATATAAAACAAGTAGTGATATAAAAAAAAATAGTACCATCAATGATGTAGTAGATGCAATAGGTAAAATAATTATTATATTCATAAAAGGAATAATATTATTTACATTATTAATTTTTATAATTACCTTCTTTGCTTTAGCTGTCGGAGCATTTGCATCTGTTGTTACTGGAGTTCCTCTTGCCAATGCCTATTTCTTCAATCACGGTATCTTTGGCTGGTTGCTAGGTTTAGGTTTATTATTTACATTAAGTATGCCATTAGTTTTACTTATAGTACTAACCATTCGCTTAATCTCTAGTAGAAGTTATGATAGAATGAATAAAAAATTAGTTTACTTACCTATTATCGGCTTCTTTTTACTAGGATTAATCTTAGCTGGAATCGGTACCAATAATGCAAAAAAACTATTAGCAGAAAACCACGAAATCTACCAATCTACACCAATACAACAAGCAGCAATTGGAGATTCTATTAATTTAAGAATTAATGAAAGTAAAATAAAAAATTATAATGAATTAAACTTTAATAGCTTTAGTTCATTTTTAAAATACTTAAGAAAAAATAAAGAAATTCATATTCCAGTAGATATTGAAATATATGAAAGTACCGATAATGAATATCATATTACTAGAGAGTTTTCAGCTCAAGGCGAAAACGAAAAAGAAGCATTAAATAATGCCACAACCATACAACATAGCATCAACCAAAATGGAAATACCATTGTCATAGATCCAAACTTTAAGATAGATACCAAAAAACAAAAGTTTAGAAATCAAAAAGTACTTGTAAAAGTATATGTTCCTCAAGGTAAAATTATTGCTTGGAATGAGACAGTTGAAAACTATATGGATGAAGGTGATTTGCCTATCGATTGGTCGTCTATTGGAAGAAATCCTAATAAAAACATTAATATTAAAATTAATGGACAAGATACAGATAGCTTAAAAAATCTATCGATAAAAGTTGGAAAAAATGGTGTTGTAGTAAAAGCTAACGACCAAGACAATGAGGAAAAAATAGAAGACATCAATATAAAAATTAATGACGAGGACGACTACGAACATGTTGGCGAATATTATATTTTTAGAATGAATAACGGTCAACTAATGCCTTTAGAATAATTTTTTCTTTATAAATACTTTTCAGAAGCTCGCTGTAACAAGCGAGCTTTTTTATTATTGAAAATAAGACTAGAATAAAGCTTAACTTTCTACTGGTAAAAATTCACATTCCTATACTTATCTTTGCAACATGCAATTAAACTCGTATTGGCTAACATACATTATTATAGCTATCATATTAATAGACTTTATTATTGATTTAGTTTTAGATTATCTCAATACAAAAAACTGGTCGCTACCAATTCCAGAAAATCTAAAAGGAATTTATGACGACGACAAATATGCTAAAGCACAAGCGTACCATAAAGCACATGGTAAAATCAATTTAATTTCTAGTGTAATTAGCACTGCTAGTATTGTTCTATTTCTAGCATTCAACGGATTTGCTTGGTTGTATTATCAAGTAATTCAAATTACAACACAACCAATATTACAAACACTACTTTATTTCGGAATTTTAAGTGTAGCATCTACTATATTAAGTCTACCATTTAGCATTTACACTACATTTGTAATCGAAGAAAAATATGGATTCAACAAAACAACACCTAAATTATTTATTCTAGATTTTATAAAAGGATTAATACTAAGTGCTATTATTGGTGGAATTTTAATCAGTGCATTCGTTGCATTTTATTTATATGCAGGCAAATTATTTTGGGTTTATGCATGGTTACTCTTCGCTGGATTTTCTATTTTCTTTGCTATGTTTTATACTTCTATCATCGTTCCAATTTTCAACAAACTCAATCCATTAAACGATGGCGATTTGCGAACTAAAATAGAGCAATTTGCACAACGCGTACAGTTTCCTTTAACCAACATTTTTGTAATTGATGGTTCTAAAAGAAGTACCAAAGCCAATGCCTATTTTTCTGGTTTAGGCAAACAAAAAACAATTGTTTTATACGATACACTAATAGAAAAACAAACCGATGATGAATTAGTAAGTGTACTAGCACATGAAATCGGACATTACAAGAAAAAACATATTTATCAATCAATTATTATATCATTAGTAAATATGGGAATTACATTATTTCTACTCTCTTTATTTTTAAATACACCAATTGCAAATAAAGTAGTTGGAATAGACAGCACTACTAGTATTTTTTATATCGGATTAATTGTTTTTGGATTATTATACAGTCCAATTTCAACTATCACTGGCATTTTAATGAATGTATTTTCTAGAAAAAATGAATTTGAAGCAGATGCTTATGCAAAAGAAAATATTGGCACTGGCGAACATTTAATTACTGCACTAAAAAAATTATCCTCTGAAAACCTATCACACTTAAATCCACATAAATGGTTCGTTTTCTTAAACTATTCCCATCCACCATTATCACAAAGAATTGAAAAATTAAGTTGATTTAAAATGAACGATAACTCTATTAGTTTAAATAAATTTATAAGTAATACTGGAATATGTTCTAGAAGAGTTGCCGATGAATGGATTTTAGCCAATCGAGTAAAAATTAATGGAACAGTCGCTTCAAAAGGCAATCGTGTTTTTCCAAACGATATAGTTTTACTAGACAATAAACCACTCAAAAGTAATCCACTACCAATTTATATTGCATTAAACAAACCAAGAGGCATTGTTTCTACTACAGATAAAAAAGAAAAGAATAATATAATCGACTATATTAATCATAAAGAACGCTTATTTCCTATTGGCAGATTAGACAAAGCATCTCAAGGATTAATTTTACTCACTAATGATGGTGATATTGTAAATAAAGTATTGCGTTCTACCAATAATCATGAAAAAGAATATATAGTTAAAGTAAATAAAATAATTACCAATTCTTTTTTAGAAAAAATGGCTAAAGGTGTTCCTATTTTAGATACTATAACCAAACCTTGTACCATCAAGAAAATAAATGATGTTACATTCAATATTATACTTACACAAGGACTAAACCGACAAATAAGACGAATGTGTCAGCACTTTAATTATGAAGTACTACAACTTACTAGAGTAAGAATTATGCATATTTCGCTCAATAATTTAGCTTATGGAAAATGGCGATATCTTACTGCAAATGAAATTGAAACACTCAACAAATTAGTAGCACATTCTAAGAAAGCTATTTAACATTCGAATTCACTATCTCAAACCAACAAAAAATTTTATATTTATAAAAAAATCGCATTATGTTCCACTACGAAAAAAATCAAGATAATATTGTAACCATTACTATGGATATGCAAAACAGAAGTGCCAATGTCATCAACGAAGCATTTGGCAAACTGTTTACCGAATCTTTAGCTAAACTAGAACAAGATAAAGACAATATTGCTGGTGTAATTTTAACTTCTGCAAAATCTACTTTTTTTGCTGGTGCAGATATTGATAATCTCTATAAACAAACAGATGCTAAAGCTATTTTTGAAATGTGTGAAGGATTAAAAGCACAGTTCTTAAGATTAGAAACTTTTGGAAAACCTGTGGTTGCTTGTTTAAATGGTGCAGCACTTGGTGGTGGTTTAGAATTAGCTTTAGCTTGTCATTATAGAATTGCTTTAAATAATCCAAAAGCACAGTTTGGCTTACCGGAAGTTGGTTTAGGTTTATTGCCTGGTGGTGGTGGCATCATTCGTTTAACAAGAATGATTGGCTTACAAAATGCTTTACCATATTTAACTGAAGGCAAACGACTAAAAGTAAAACAAGCGCTTAGTGCTGGAATTATTAACGAAATTGCTGATACTAAAGAAGCCATGTTTGAAAAAGCAATTGCTTGGATAAAAGCCAATCCAAAAGCTATGAATCCTTGGCACGATAAAGCTTTTAAAATGCCTGGCGGAAATGCACAAACACCAAAAGTAGCTCAAATGTTACCTATTGTTCCTGCTATGACAAAAAAGAAAACCAAAGGCAATTATCCTGCGGTGGAAGCTATTATTGCAACAGCTGTAGAAGGTTCAATCGTTGATTTTGATACGGCTTGCAGAATTGAATCGAGATATTTTACGAGCTTGGCAACTGGTCAGGTGTCTAAAAATATGATTACTGCATTTTGGTACAATCTAAATGCCATTAATGCAGGCGAATCTCGTCCTAAAAACATAGAAAAATATACTACTAAAAAAGTAGGTGTGCTTGGTGCTGGAATGATGGGAAGTGGTATTGCTTATGTTTCTGCTATGGCTGGAATAGAAGTTGTTTTGAAAGATGTTTCGGTAGAAGCTGCTGAAAAAGGAAAATCGTACTCTGAAAAATTATTGAAAGGCAGAGTAAGTAAAGGTGCTATGACTAAAGAACAAGCTGATGGCGTACTTCAATTAATTAAAGCTACAGATAATGCTAATGATTTATCTGGTTGCGATTTAATTATTGAAGCTGTGTTTGAAGATAGAAATTTAAAAGCAAAAGTTACACAAGAAGCAGAAGCTATGATGGAAAGTACTGGTACATTTGCGTCTAATACTTCTACTTTACCAATTACTGGATTGGCTTTGGCTTCATCAAGACCAGAACAGTTTATTGGTTTGCACTTCTTTTCTCCTGTTGATAAAATGCCTTTGGTAGAAATTATTAAAGGCGAAAAAACCAACGAAGAAACATTGGCTAAAGGTTTTGACTATGTAAAACAAATTAAAAAAACACCTATTGTTGTAAATGACAGTAGAGGATTTTATACATCGAGAGTGTTTGCTACTTATGTATTAGAAGGTATTGCTATGTTAGGCGAAGGTCAAAATCCAAACATTATTGAACATGTTGGACAAAAGGCAGGTATGCCTGTTGGTCCTTTAGCATTGACTGATGAAGTGAGCTTGTCTTTAATGGATCATATTAGAAAACAAACCGAAGCCGATTTTAAAGCAGAAGGAAAAACGGTAGTACAACATCCTGCAAATGCAGTAAGCGATATTTTATTAGCCAACAATAGAAAAGGAAAAGCTGCTGGTGCTGGCTTTTATGAATATCCTGCAAATGGAAAAAAATATTTGTGGGAAAAACTAACCGAATTATTTCCACTTCAAAAACAAATGGATGAACAAGAAATGATAGACCGAATGTTGTTTATACAAGCCATTGAAACAGCACGATGTGTTGAAGAAGGTGTATTAACGAGCTTTGCAGATGCTAATATTGGTTCAATTTTTGGTTGGGGATTTGCACCTTTTCATGGTGGAACACTACAATTCATTAATGCTTATGGACTAGATAATTTTGCAAAAAGAGCAGATGAATTAGCTAGTAAATATGGTGAACGATTTGCTTGTCCAAATATCATTAAAGAAAAAGCAAGCAAAGCACAAGTTTTTGAGTGATTTAGTTGATTTCTTAATAAAAAAAAATGACATTAAATTTAGTCACAGGAATTTCTTTAATATCACTATTCATTTCTTTTGTTGCTTTGGTTATTTCTTATCTTAGATACAAAAGAGAACATAAATTTGAAAATGAAAACTTTATTTACGAAACTAAATATGATTGTTATAGCAAGATTTTAGAAGAAATTAGTAAATTATTAAGAAGTATTGAAGATTATCCTTTAAAATACAAACAGTATCTAAGTAAAATTAATGCTAAAAACCTTTCTGAAGAATATATTGACTTATTAGATGATGAAATAGATAATTTATCAGATAGTATAGATGAAATAATGTATGATTTTGAAGAATTATTTATTGCAAATTCTATTTTAATTCCCAAAACCATTATCGATAAACTTGAATTATTTATAGGAGATATTTATGATTGTCAACTTCCTGATAGTATAGATAAAGAAAAAGAATATAAAGAATTATTAGCTAAACTTGATATACAGTTAACTAAGCTTATTAATCAAGCAAATCAAATAGATGAAACAATTAGAGAAGATATGAATGTAGAATCTTTAAATCAATCTTTATATAAAAGGATAAGAAAGTAATTACTATGCACAAACAAAAAAATATTTTTCTTATTAGCTGTATTAATGCAGTTCTAGCATTAATCATTACTGTTCTTATTATTGTCTTTCAATTATTTGGCGAAGGCACTGGCGTTGGTAGTAATTTCTGCGAAGCTGCTAGAGAAGGTTTTATTAAACAACCTATTAATACTTACTCTAATATTGGTTTTATGCTAGCAGGATTATGGGTTGCTTATCAGTCATCTTTTAAAATAAATAACAATAAAAACAAATTCAACAATAATATATTATATCCATTATTCTTTGCTAATGTATTAATTGTGCTTGGACCATGTTCTATGCTAATGCACGCAACCGAAACTTTTTGGGGCGGTTACTGCGATATGTTGAGTATGTATTTATTAGCTTCATTTATGTTGGCTTATGGTTTTAGTCGCTATAAAAATTTAAGCAGTATTGGTTTTGTACTTACTTTTTGTTTGGCTATGATTTTTTGTAACATCATGAATTTTTATGGCAATGACATTTTTCCTATTGATTTTTTTGTAGGTAATTTAGCATTTGGTTTTATTTGTGGATTAGGTGTCATTTTTGAAGTTTTACATCACTACAAACACAAAACGAAAATAAAAATAAAATATATTTATTACTGTGTAGTAACTTTTGGTGTTGCTTTTACCATTTGGCAATTTGGCATAAACGACCATTGTTGGTGTTGGAAGTATTCTGTATTTCAATGGCATGGACTTTGGCACTTGCTCTGTGCTTTAGCTACTTATTTCTTATATCAATATTATATATCTGAAGACAGTAATAACAATAGATAAATTGCCATTTAAAAATCAAATTTGAGTTGTTCTGCTTTGAGTAATTGAAATGATTGTCGGTGATATTTTGTAGCACCATATTGTTTTATAGCTCTTCTGTGTTCTAGTGTTGGATATGCTTTGTTGTTTTGCCAATTATAATTTGGATATTCTTGATGTAGTGTTTCCATTAGCTCATCTCTATAAGTTTTGGCTAGAATAGAAGCTGCTGCTATTTCAATATAAGTAGCATCGCCTTTAATGATACAATGATGTGCTATTTTTTCATAAGGTTTAAATCGGTTGCCATCTATAAGTAAAATTTCTGGTGTTACTTTTAGTTGTGCAATGGCTCCATGCATGGCTTTATAGGTTGCTTGTAAAATATTAATTTCATCTATAATTATATTATCTATACTACAGACAGCGTAAGCAATGGCTTCTGCTTCAATAATTTTTCTTAATTGATTTCTGTTGGTTGCTTTAACTTGCTTTGAGTCGTTGAGTAATTGATGATGAAATTCTTTTGGTAGTATTACTGCTGCTGCTGTAACTGGACCAGCTAAGCAACCTCTTCCTGCTTCGTCTACGCCACATACAATTTTATTTGATTCAAATGGTTTTAGCATTTGTTTGTTTTTATCTTTTTATGTTAAGTGAAAACACTTGATATAGCAAAAAATTTTATTTCCAATATAAAAAACAATTAAATTTATCAAGGATTTTCACACATATAGATTCACTGCTATGTAAAATAAACTTTAAACTTTTGGCTATACCAAGTGAAAACTCTTGACATGGCTTTTGAATGGCAAGTTGTGATTAGTTGTTTATTGTAGTTTCTTCTTCGGTTGTTGCTTTAACTTCTTCTGTATTTGGTACTTCTTCTACTGTTGCTTCAACTGTTTTTGAAACATTAGTTTCTTCTTGGTTTACTTGCTCTTCTGTAGTCGATTGTTGTTCTGTATCTGCTTTTTTCTCTGTCTTGTTTTCTGTTACAACTTCATTTGAAACAATAGTTGTTGCTGTATTATTTTCTTCTACAGTTGGCGTTGCTTTACTAATAGCTTTTTCTGCTGTTTTATTTTCTGCTGCTTGTTTTTGTGCCTTCTGCTCTTCTTTTTCTTTGTCTATTTTGGCTTGAAGTTGTTCTATTGTTTTTTGTATGTCTTTCAGTTTTTTCTCTTTGTCTTTCACTCTATCTAACAAGTAGCTAAATCTTTTTTCAATTTCTGCTTTTGCCATATTGCCTTTAGTATAGTGTAACATTTTCTCTACTTGACTATCAAATGCTTCTTTGTCTTTTGCCATAGAATCTTTTATGCCTTTTAAAATTCTATTTAAGTCTTTTACTCTTTTCTTAGTCTTGTTGGCATATTCGGCATTTCTATATTTTTTGAGTGTATCAAACAAATTATTTAATACATCATATAATGTTTTTTTACTTTTCCATTTTATTGGAGCGTCATTAATTTCTTTTTGTACTTTTTTTAGTTCATCAAAAGATTTATTCCATTTATCTTGATAAATTAAATCTTTTTCTAGTAACTCTAATTTTGCTTCTACACTTTTAATAATGACTTTTTCTTGCTCTTCATCTTTTTCAGAGAAAAGTCGGTTCATTGCTTTTAGTGCATCAAAAATATGATTGATTTTATCTTTGAGTACAGTCGTTTGTTCCCAAGAAATCTCTCCTTTTTTCTGATAATCAGAAATTTTATTCCACTGCTCTTTAGCTTCTTCCCAAAGTTCTTTATCGTATTCATTCAATGCTTCTACTTTTTGTTGTAGTGCATCGGTTTCGTGGTGTAGCAACTGATTGATTTTAGCACTCATTAATTTTCTGCTCCATTTATTTTGAGCTTGAATTAATAAGTCTGGTCGTTCTACTTTAATATTTTCTGGTAAAATATTGTCTTCGTTGGCATCGAGTAACCAATAAAATGAAGTTTCTGGAAAAGCAATATCTCCACCGTTTTTCCAATCTACAAAGAGTTGGTCTTGTAATTCTTTTGGAGCTTCATCTTTAGGAAAGGCGTGCAAATGAATCTTAGCATTTTCCTCATCGAGTTGTATGGTAATTAATGCTGCTCTGTCTGTTCCTATTTCTCCCCAAAGCACTAATCTTTGTTGCATAGTTTGATATTTTAATAAAAAGCAGTTTGCCTAAACAAACTGCCGTAAAAATAGTGATAATTTTTGTAAAGCTTATTTTAATTGAGCTTTTTTCATTTTAATAGTATCTACAATTTGTTGTTGTAGGTTAATTTGTTGTTGTTTTGCTAGTTGGTCAGCATCATTTTGTTGAATTTCTTGCTCTCTTTGAATAATTAGAGCTTTTGCTTGTTCAATATCTTTAATGCTATTTTCTTTATCTTTTTGTAGTTTAGATAAATCGCTTTCTAGTGTTTTAAGATTTTTTTCTTCTGTTTTTAATTGATCTTCAATTAAATTAACTGCTTGTTCTTGAGCAAATTTTCTCAATTCGCCTTCCATTGCTGCATATTGTTGTGGATATGCTGCTGAAGAAATAAATGCACCACCTAAGTCTACAAATACTAATACTTTAGAGCCATTGCCATCTGGAACAACAGTAGCATACATATCTACGGTATTAGAACTTACTGTTTTAAATAAAGCGTTATCTACAAAAATTTCTGAAGATTTTTTTGAGCTGGTTACTTTAGCTTTATATCCTTTTGCCCATTTTTCAAAACCAGATTTTGCATCGTCTACACTAGTTCCTGTTAAAGGTACTTCAAATCCGTTTTGAGTGCCTTTACTCATGGTTTGTCTAATTTCGTTTACTACAAATTGCGATTGTGCATTGCTTATACTAAATGCAACGACTAAAAAAAATAATACACTAAATAGTTTAATTGATTTCATATTGTTTAATTATTTTAAAATTCCTATAACATTACCATTGATGTACTGCAAAATAAATGCCAAATAATAATTATTGTCTCTAAGTTGACTTAAAACACCTAATGCTTCGTCTTTAGAATAGTAAGTTCCAAGACGATAAATATAACCTCCAGTTGTTTCGTATATCTCTATAGCACCTAAGTCTTTTAGATTTTGAACATCTAAAAATTGAGTTTTATAAGTACCAATATTAATTTTATAATAAATGGTATTTACATTTTTTTCTTCTGATGGAATATCTGAACCAATATCGAAAGGAAGCATTAATTCGGTAAATGTATTATTGGATATTTGTTGCTGTACTGGTTGTTTTATTTCTTCTTTTGCTGTAGTAGTATATTTTGGTGTAGTAACTTTTTCGATGTTATTCTCTTCTACTTTATTTTCTACTATTGTTTCTTTTTCTTTAATTATTGCTTCTTGCTTATTTTCTATCGTATTATTTACTGTATTATTTGTGGTAGTAATTGGTTTTGTATTTTCTACTTTGTTTTCAACTACTTCTACTTTGTTCTCTATATTATTATTAGTAGTAGTAATAGTTGTTGGTTTTGTATTTTCTACTATTGGTTCTACTTTTTCTACTTTATTATTGATAGCTGTTTTGGTTTCGGTAATAGTATTTTTAGTCGTTTCTGCTTTTTTATTATCTAAGTTAATTGTTTCTATAGCTTGATTATCGACTACTGTTTTTTGAGTTGGTTGAGAATAATTAAAATTGGTAGATGGTTTTTCTACTACTGGATTTAATTTTTGTGCTACAATAGCATCTATTTTCTTTTCTTTATCTTCTTCAAAATAGTGTTTAAATTTATCTGGAATTATTTTAGGTGTATACACTCTATTTTCTTCTGATTTAAATTTAACACCTGTAATTAAATAGTCTTTTACTTTTACACTTCCGTGTTCTAAACCGTAAGTAGTAATTTCATCTGTAATTTTCTTTCCATTATAATTAAATATAATTTTATAATTATTATTGGTTAACAGTTTTACTTCAAATGTACCAGAATCGTTTATCTCTATAGTTTTTAATTTATTAGAGTTTAGATTTATCATTCGCATATCTGGTTGAATGGTTTTTCCTGTAGACTGGTCGGTAATTGTTCCTGTAAAAACAATAAAATTTTGTAGCGACACATTAATTACAGAATTTTCTATACTAAAATCTTCATCTTGCTTTAGTTTTAAACTATAATAAACAGAATCTCCACTATGCATATTTTTGGTAGAAAATCGAACATTAATTGGTCGATAATCTTCTTTGGTAATAATTAGATTATAATCTTTATTGATACTTACTGGTAAAACAGCATGACCACTTTTAGTAATGGTTTCGTTTACTTTGTTGTTTTTTTGTAGTAAGTTGATATAGGCATAATCTAGTTTTTCGTTTGTAGCAGAATCAACAACATCTACTACTAGATTTACATTTTGTGGACGAATTCTATAAATATCTGAATTGCCATCTCTGTTAGATGCTACATAAGCTGTATTGGCTAACGGAAAAAATACAAAAGAAGTTTCATCATATGCAGAGTTGATTGGTGCATCTAAAAGCTCTACGCCTTGCCACTCTCCGTTTTCGTAAACAACTTTATAAATATCGTAACCACCAAAGCCATCTGGTCTATCTGAAGAAAAATAAAGCGTTGGTTTACCTTCTACAGTTGCGTAAAATGGATGTGATTCGTTGTACTTAGAGTTGGCTAACTTGCCTAAATTTTGTGGTGTTGTCCATTTTCCGTTTTCTAAATTAGAAGTCCAAATATCGTAGTTGCCACTTCCACCAAATCTATCAGAAACAAAAAATAGTTGTGTACCATCATCATTAAAGCAAGGTTCGGTAAGTGTATAATTTGGTGAATTAAATGGAAAAGGAATTGGTTTAATGATTTCACCACCTAAAAATTCTGCGAAGTAAATTTCTTCTAATGGTTTTTTATTTGATATATATTTAGATTTAGGATTTATGACTTCTCTATACTCTTTAGAGTAAACAATATTATTTCCGTTTTGAGTAAAGCTTATATTTTTTATATCTCTGGTAAGGTCGTTTTCATTTAAAATAACTACTGGTTTTTCCCAATTGGCATAATTTCTTACTGCTTGGTAAAATGTATTTTGATAAGTGGCTGCTTTTTTATCTGCTGGAAGCGACTGTACATACAACATGTTTCCTCTTAAGCTAGATAAATTAAATTCTTCTTCTTTAGTATTATACGCATATTTTTCTATCAAATAATTATCTATATAAGCTGTTGAACGAATTAGTTTTTCGCACAATAAAGCATCATCATAAACTTTATTTACATTTCCAGTTTCTGCGGCATACATTAAGTAGTTGTCTAAAGCTCTTTGATAATCGCCAGTCAATTTATAAGTATCTGCTAGTTTCAATAAATTGGCATTAGAAGATTTTAGCAAATTAATTTCTTTTTCGTACCACTCTAAAGCCGAATTGTAGTCTTTTTTTCTAACATATAATTCAGCAATTTTAAAAGCCATTTCTGCATTTGTAGAACTGCTATAATAATCTTCCTTGTAGTGATTAATTACTTTATCGTATTCTTTGTTAGCTATTAATTTATTGATGTATAGATAGTCCCATTTTTTTGCAAATGAAAGCAAGGACAATATCATCAAAAATAGCGTAATAGCATTCTTCATATACTTTATTTAATGTGCTTCTAACCAATTATTACCAAATCCACTAGTCACTTCAATTGGCACTCGTAAAGGTAGTGCATTTTGCATTTCTTTGTGTACAATTTCTGTTAAAGTATCTTTTTCTGAATGTAAAACATCTAAAAGTAACTCATCGTGAACCTGTAATATTAGCTTAGATTGTAATTTGTAGTGATTGAGTTGCTTTTGAATATTAATCATTGCTAATTTTATCATATCTGCAGCTGTTCCTTGAATTGGTGCGTTGATGGCATTTCTTTCGGCAAAACTTCTAATGGTAAAGTTCTTAGCATTGATGTCTCTCAAATAGCGTCTTCTTCCTAACAAAGTTTCGGCGTATTCGTGTTTTTTAGCAAAAGCAATAGCATCGTCCATATATTGTTTAATACCATTATATTTAACAAAATATTGTTCAATTAGTTCAGCAGCTTCTGATTTTGGAATTGCCAATCGTTGAGCCAAACCAAACGCAGAAATTCCGTAAATAATTCCGAAGTTGACCATTTTTGCTTTTCTACGCATGTCTGATGTAACTTCGTTTAAAGCAACACCATATACATTTGCAGCTGTTGATGTATGTACATCAATTCCATTGTTAAATGCATTCATCATGTTTTCATCGCCACTAATTGATGCTACGATTCTGAGTTCGATTTGAGAATAATCGGCAGACAAAAGTGTATAGTTTTCATTTCTTGGAACAAATGCTTGTCTTATGATTCTTCCTTTTTCTGTACGAATTGGAATGTTTTGTAAGTTTGGATTATTAGAACTTAGTCGACCTGTTGCTGCTACTGCTTGATTGAATGTAGTATGAATTCTATGTGTTTTTGGATTGATTAAGTTGGGCAATGCATCAACATAAGTAGATTTGAGCTTGGTTAATTCTCTATAATTTAATATATGTTCTATTATTGGATGTTCATTTTCTAGCTTACTTAGTGTTGCTTCATCTGTAGAATATTGACCTGTTTTTGTTTTTTTACCTTGATAAGGAATTTTCATTACATCGAACAGAATTTCGCCTAGCTGTTTTGGTGAATCTAAATTAAATTGATTATTAGATAGTTGATATATTTCGTCTTGCAATGAAACAATATCATGTGCTAGTTCTTCGGAATATTTTTTTAAGAAAGGAACATCTATGTTTACGCCTTCGTATTCCATATCTGCTAATACTTCAATTAACGGTGATTCTACATCGTAAAACAGTTTATGCAAGTGCTTTTCTTCTATACTTTTATTAAAAATATGATAGAGTTGTAAAGTTATGTCTGCATCTTCACAAGCATAATCGATGAGTTCTTTATCATCAACATCTTGCATATTGCCTTGTGCTTTGCCTTTTTTTCCAATCAAGGATTCGATAGCAATTGGTGTATAGTTTAAGTAGTCTTGAGCCAATCTATCCATTCCATGCTTTCCATCTGGTTGCATTAGATAGTGTGCAATCATAGTGTCCCAAAAAACTCCTTTAATTTCTATTTGATATTGCTTTAATACTAAATCATCATATTTAATATTATGTGCTATTTTAATGCTGTTTTCGTTGGCTAAAAGTGGTTGAATGAGTTGCAAAATTGCCTTGGTTGCTTCGTCATCTTCAGGAAATCTTATAAAATATGCTTGATTAGATTCTACAGAGAATGTAATGGCTACAATTTTACAATTTAATGGATCTAAGCCAGTTGTTTCTGTATCGAAACACAATACTTTATGCTTCATTAAACTGTCGACTGCTGTTTTAATTTCTTCCTCAGTTTTTAAATGAATATATTTTTTATTTATAGATTCTATACTATTGGCTTCGTTTACTATTGGAACATTGGTAGTTGCTGTATCAAACAAATTCATTTGATTGCTATTGGTATTATTATTCGTAGTAACTGTTGCTGCTTGAACAATGTCGAAGTCTTTGCCTAATATTCTTTTTCCTAGCGTTCTAAATTCTAATTCAGAAAAAAGCTGTGTCAAGACTGTTGTATTAAAATTACCAATTTTTAAGTTGGCTTCATTAAATTCTACTGGAACATCTGTATACACTGTTGCCAATTGCTTAGACATAAGTGCTTGATCTTTTTGTTCGATTAACTTTTCTTGTAATTTTCCTTTTATTTCATCAATATGATTATATATGTTTTCTACTGAATTATATTGATTAATCAATTTTATTGCTGTCTTCTCTCCTACACCTAAAACTCCAGGAATATTATCTACAGCATCGCCCATTAATCCTAAAATGTCTATTAATTGTAATGGATTTTCAATCTGCCATTTATCGCAAATTTCTTTAACACCATAGGTTTGTGCTGGATTTCCCATATATGGTGGACGATGAATAAAAATTTTATCAGTAACCAATTGTCCTAAATCTTTATCCATGGTTACAATGTGCGTTTCAAAATCATGTTTTGCTGCAAGTTGAGCAACAGTTCCAATTACATCATCGGCTTCGTAACCTTGCATTTCTAAAATTGGAATATTAAATCCTTTTAAAATTTCTTTGATGTATGGCACAGAAAAGATAATATCTTCTGGTGTTTCTTGTCTGTTTGCTTTATATGCTTCAAACTCTTCGTGTCTGATGGTATCGCCTGGCATATCGAAGCAACAAGCTAAATGCGTTGGTTGGTATTTTTGAATGATTTCCCAAAGTGTGCTTACAAAACCAGAAATTGCAGATACATTTTGATTTTTGCTATTAATCAATGGATTTCTTTGCATTGCAAAATATGCTCTGAATATAATGGCAAAAGAATCGAACAGAAATAATTTTTTCATGTGCTTAAAGATACGACAAAGGATTTAAAAACTGTTGGAAGGAAACTTTCGACAACACTTTAAAAGAAATTGTTTGGTAAAATGGATAAAGTGTTTTGCACTTCGGTTTGTGAGAACACGATAAAAAAATAATTAGTGCAGCGTCCTTTTCAAGAGACACTGCTTGGAATAAAATAATTTCGACAGCACTTTAATTCTTAAACTGAATTTAGGTTAATAGATTCCTGCATACGCAGAAATGACGAATGAACTAATTTGTCTGCAATAAGTGAATGGCTTCTATTGGATTTTGAACTTGAATATAGAGTTTGTTATATTTTTCATTTTTCAATTCTACAATAATGGCATTTTCTCTTTGTGCATATAAGACATCCCAGAAATTGCGTTGTTTCTTTTTTATAAAAGTTCCTGCATATATTACAAATGGAAAAGCAGTGCCTGGAAATCGTAATCCTTTGTATTCATTAAGTTCTTTTTCATCTTGATAAACGCTAACTATATTTGATTTATCAACTTCAATTTTTGATTTTAAAGTCCACAATTTATGTAATCCATTAATTGTAAAAACTACTTTATTGTCTTCCATATTAATTGTTACCATGATTGATATTATTTTTTATAAAGTTACCAATTTTTTCGATTGCTTGATTGGCTTCTGGAATAATTCCACCTAAATAATGAAAAACATGCATCATGTTATTCCAAATATCTAACTCTACATTTACATTGGCTAATTTCATTTTATTGGCTACACGAATGGCATCATCTAACAAAACTTCACTAGTACCAACTTGAATGAGTGTAGGTGGAAATCCATCAAAATTGGCGAACAGTGGCGAAATTAATGGATTGGTTGGATCGTTTGTTGTATAGTATTTTTCTGCAAAGAAGCCCAACATATCAGCTGGAAGCATAGGATCAATATCTGCTTTTGATTGAATGCTATCTCCACTCATCGTTAAGTCTGTCCATGGTGCAATTAACACCAAACTTGATGGCAATGGTAATTGTTGATTAAGTATTTCTAGTGTTAATGCTAAAGCCAAACCACCACCAGCAGAATCGCCACCAATAATTATATTTTTATATCCATCTATTATTAATTGTTGATATACTTTAATTCCATCTTCAATTGCTTTAGGAAATGGTTCTTCTGGTGCTTTAGCATAGTTAACACCTATGGCTTTGCAATGTGCTGCTCTAGCAATTCTAGCAATTAAAGCTTTATGTGTTTTATATGAGCCAAAACAGTAAGCACCACCAGGCAAGTATAATAATACCGTATCGTGATTATAATGCATTGGCGTAAACCATGCTGCCTCAATTCCTGCATAAATTGTTTCTTCTTTTTCCACACCTCTTGGAAATTTAGTAATGGTTGCCAGTCGTTCAAAACTAGCTCTATTGGTTTTATCGTCTAATTTTTTAGCTACGACTAAGGTGCTTCTAAAACTTTTAATAATGGTTTGTACTGCTTTACTTTGAACACTTTGCATAATGTGCAAGATAAGCAACAAAAATGATTTATATAAATTTATGTATTATAGGCATACTCTATTTGCAATAGGTATTAAAGTTTTAAACTTTTGTAGTATTCTGTTAATTAGCATTCTTTTAAAACCATATTCAATCTACTCTTCCTCATCGAGTAAACCCATTTTTTTTGCTCGTTCTTGCCAACGATTTCTAGCATATGATTGTAAGTCGGACACCGTGTCTTTTTCGTCCATGATTTCTTTTCCAAATAAAGTCTCTACTATATCTTCTAGTGTCACTAAACCCATTACGCCACCATATTCATCTACTACAATTGCTAAGTGTTCTTTTTTGTCTAATAGCTTATCAAACAATTTTGGCAAAGACAATGTGTATGAAACAATTAATACAGAGCGTTTTATTTCGGATAGTTTTTTGTTGTCTTCTTCTTCTACCAATGCTTTTAATAAATCGTCTTTTAGCAATAAACCTGTTACAAAATCTTTATTTTGATGATACAATGGTATTCTAGAAAAAGGAATTTGCTTCTCTATTTTTTCGTAGTAATTAATTAGTGTTTGATCTTCTTCTGCCATTCTAATTACAGTTCTTGGTGTCATTACATCTTTGGCTTTTAATTCTTCGAACGACAGTAAGTTTTTAATGATGCGATATTCATCTTTTTGTAGTTCACCACTTTCTTCTACTACTTGAGCCATTACTGCAAAATCGCTACGACTCAACACACTTTGTTCTTTGTTCTTTTTAAGTGTTTTAGTAATGAGTTGGCTTACCCAAACAAATGGAAATAATATATATACAATAACTTGTATGCTCCTTGCAGAAAACGATGCTAATGATTGCCAATTGTTAGCACCGATAGTTTTAGGAATGATTTCTGACAGAATAAGAATAGCTAAGGTCATTGCTGCTGCAATAATAGATTCGTAGGACAAATGAAAGCCAAAAACGGTAAAATAATTAGCTCCGAAAACTTTTCCTGCTTGAGCTCCAACACCTATTGCACCAACTGTATGAGCTATAGTATTAAGCGTAAGAATAGCAGACAAAGGTTTGTCGATGTCTTTTTTAAATTGCTCTAAAATAGTTCCTGTAATACTCCCTTCTTGTACTTTTCTTTTTACAAATGATGGTGTAATACTTAGCAGTACTGCCTCCCAAATTGAACAAAAGAAAGAAGTTGTAATAGATAATAGAAAGAATATAATTAATAATGTCATAATAATTTAGTAGTGAGTATCTTGCCTTTCGGCAGACAGGTTGAGTAATAAATATTGAGATTTTTTTTGTTTTATTGCAACTGTATTATTTATGTTTGTTAAAATAGTACTTGATTTTGATGCAAAAGTAAGAAAAATTTGGAGTATCGGAAGAATGTAAAGTAAAAACAATTTACATATCATATATTTTATTTAAAAATATTAATTTATAGTTACAACAACTTTCTTAATTCATCCAATTTCATTAGTGCTTCTACTGGTGTTAGTGTATTGACATCTACTTTTTCTAATACTTCTTTGAGTTTCATTAATCGTGGATCGTCCATAGCAAACATATTCAATTGAAAATTATCTGTTGCTGGTAATTGTTTTAAACTCTGTTGTATGTCTCCTGCTAAACTGCGTTGCGATTCTAGTTCTTGTAAAATTTCATTAGCTCGTTTTATAATGCTATTCGGCATTCCTGCCATTTTTGCTACATGAATTCCAAAGCTGTGCTGACTGCCTCCTTTTTCTAATTTTCTTAAAAAAATGACTTTATTGGCTGTTTCTTTTACTGATACATTGTAATTACTTATTCTAGGAAACTTATCTGCTAATTCATTCAATTCGTGATAATGTGTTGCAAACATTGTTTTAGGTTTGGCATTTGGAAATTGATGTAGAAATTCTACCAAACTCCAAGCAATAGAAATGCCATCATAAGTACTAGTACCTCTTCCAATTTCATCTAGTAATACCAAACTTCTTTCTGAAATATTATTGACAATACTCGCTGTTTCAATCATTTCTACCATAAAAGTAGATTCGCCTAAAGACAAATTATCGTTTGCTCCTACTCTAGTAAATAGTTTATCTATAATGCCAATGGTAGCAGATTTTGCAGGAACAAAACAACCCATTTGAGCCATTAATACAATTAAAGCTGTTTGTCTGAGTATAGCAGATTTACCACTCATATTTGGACCTGTAATAATGATAATTTGTTGGTCATTTGGATTCAAATATACATCATTAGGAACATAAACTTCGCCAAGTGGCAATTGTTGTTCAATTACTGGATGTCGTGCAGCTTCAATTTGTAGTGATAAATCGTTGGTAATTATTGGTTTTCTATAATTGTTTTTCTTGCTGACTTGTGCAAACGACAACAACACATCTAACTGTGCTATGATATTGCTATTGTGCTGAATTGGTTTTATAAACTCGGTAATGTAAGTAATCAATGCATCAAAAATTTCAACTTCTAAAGCTGCAATTTTATCTTCTGCTCCTAGTATTTTTTCTTCATATTCTTTTAATTCTGGAGTGATGTATCTTTCTGCACTTACCAAAGTCTGCTTTCTAATCCATTCGTTTGGAACTTTATCTTTATATGTATTTCTTACTTCTAAATAATAACCAAATACATTATTAAAACCAATTTTTAAAGAGTTGATACCTGTTCTTTCACTTTCTTTATTTTGTAGAGCAGCCAAATAATCTTTTCCTTTCGTAGCAATTTCTAATAATTCATCGAGTGTATCGTTTACTCCTTTTTTAACAACATTACCTTTTTGTACAGCAACTGGAGCATCGTCATTCATTTCTTTTTGAATTTTTTCTCTAACAGAAACACACAGATTAATTTGTTCTGCATATTTTTTTAATGTACTATTATCGCTATTAATACATAATTCTTTTATTGGTTCAATTGCTATTAATGATTTTTTAAGTTGAATAACTTCTCTCGGACTAATCTTTCCAACTGCTACTTTAGAAATCAGTCGTTCTAAATCGCCAATTGCTTTAATGTGTTGTATAATACTTTGCATTAAATCTGGTTCTTTGATAAAGTATTCTACAGTACTTAATCGTTCTTCAATTATATTTTTATTTTTTAATGGCAAAGCTACCCATCGTTTTAATAAACGACTTCCCATTGGAGTTATACTATAATCTAAAATATCAATTAAAGCCACACCTTTTTCGTGTGTACTTCTAATAAGTTCTAAATTTCTAGCAGTAAATCTATCTAGCCAAATATATTGATCGTGTTCAATTCTAGCAATAGTATTGATGTGTTGAATTTGGTTGTGAACGGCATCTGTTAGATATTGTAAACAAGCACCTGCAGCCAAAATTGCCAATGGTAAATCTTGAATACCAAAACCTTTAAGCGTTTGTACTTGAAATTGTTGTTCTAACTTTTTAATTAAATAGTCGCCATCATACACCCAATCATCTACAGCAAAAGTATAATATTGATTATGATAATACGAATTAAATATCTTTTGTTGTTGCTTTGGAAAAATAATTTCGTTAGGCAAAAAACTTTGTAGTAATTTATCTATATGTGTTTTATTACCTTGTGATACTAAAAACTCGCCTGTAGAAATATCAATAAATGCAATACCAATATCTTGTTTATCAAAAAATAAAGAGCATAAAAAATTATTAGATTTATGATCTAAAATTTTATCGCTGATAGCAACGCCAGGTGTAATCAATTCGGTAACACCTCTTTTTACTATTGTTTTAGTTTGTTTTGGATCTTCGAGTTGTTCGCAAATTGCAACTCTATAACCAGCTTTAACCAATTTTGGCAAATAGGTATCGACAGAATGATGAGGAAAGCCAGCCAACTCCATTTCTGAAGCAGAACCATTGGCTCTTTTAGTAAGTACAATTCCAAGAATTTCTGAAGCTTTGATGGCATCACTTCCAAAAGTTTCGTAGAAATCACCTACACGAAATAACAAGATAGCATCAGGATATTTTTGTTTAATCCTGTTGTATTGACCCATTAAAGGCGTTTCTTTTGATTTTGTTTTTGCCAAAATGTCTATTTTTGCTTTCGTTTTAAGAATTGCTAAAATACAAACAATGCGTAAACTAAAACTAGATGAACTCAATAGATTATCCACAACGGAATATCAGCAAACCAATAAATTACCCATTATTGTTGTAGTGGACAATGTACGCAGTGCTATGAATGTTGGTTCTATTTTTAGAACTTGCGATGCTTTTTTAATTGAAGCCATTTATTTAGTTGGCATTACAGCTCAACCACCAAACCGAGAAATTTTAAAAACGGCATTGGGTGCTACTGAAAGTGTAGATTGGCAGTATTTTGAAAATATAAGAAGTGTTATTGATGAATTAAAATCAAACGACTATCAAATTTTAGCCATAGAACAATCTGATGCGTCTGTTTTATTGCATGATTTTGAGATTGACAAGCATCAAAAATATGCATTGGTATTAGGTAATGAAGTAGATGGTGTTTCTAATGAATTTATCAATAATTGTACTGCTTGTATAGAAATTCCACAATATGGTACAAAGCACTCTTTAAATGTATCGGTTTGTGCTGGTATTGTTATTTGGCATTTTGCTAGTAGTTTGATGGAATAAGCAAATAAGCTTTAAAGGTTAAACAGTTACGCTGCTTCTTCAATTAAAAGAATTAGCTAATAAGGTTGAAGTGCTACGCACTTCTTTTGTATATAATTTAAAACAAATGTTCTCTCTTTATTTACATTAATTAGTACTATTAAATTTCATTTTGGTTGAATTTCATGCAAGAATTTTATATTTTCGATAGTATAAAACTTAAATTATTATTTTTAAACAATGGATTTTATAGACTATTATCAAACGCTAGGTATTGCTAAAAATGCTACGCAAGATGAAATTAAAAAAGCATATCGGAAATTGGCTCGAAAATATCATCCAGATTTGAATCCGAATGACAAAGATTCGGAACAAAAATTTAAACAAATTAATGAAGCCAATGAAGTTTTAAGCAATCCTGAGAATAGAAAAAAGTACGACCAATACGGAAAAGATTGGCAACATGCTGAAGCTTACGAGCAAGCTAAAGCCAATCAACAGCAACAACAACGGAATTATCAAAACAACTATACTTATTCTAATACTGGCGATTTTGGTAATGAAGATTACTCTGATTTCTTTGAACAAATGTTTGGTGGCAGTCGTGGTGGTTTTGGTCGTAGCAATAACAGACAAACAAAATTTAGAGGTGAAGACTTTCATGCTACCATGCAAATTAGCTTGCGAGAGGCGTATACTACACATAAGAAAACATTTAATTTTAATGGAAAAGATATTCGTATTACCATTCCTGCTGGAATTGCAGACCATCAGAAAATAAAATTAAAAGCATATGGTGGTGCTGGTGTAAATGGTGGACCAAATGGCGATTTATATATTGAATTTAATATTATTAATGATACTGATTTTAATAGAGTTGGCAATGATTTACACAAAACAGTAAACATTGATTTGTATACTGCCATTTTAGGTGGAGATGTTACCGTTACTTCGTTTGATAGTAAAGTAAAACTAACAATAAAACCAGAAACTGAAAACGACACTAAAGTTAGACTTAAAGGAAAAGGATTTCCTATTTATAAAAAAGACAATCAGTTTGGCGATTTAATACTGACCATAAAAGTAATGATGCCAAAGAATCTTTCAGAGAAAGAAAAAGAACTATTTACAGAACTTTCTAAAATGAACAGCAAATGAAAACTGAAAAATTAATTTTAATAAGTGAGTTAGAAAAGCATTATGAGTTAAATAATTCTTTCTTTAATGATATACAAACTTATGATTTATTAGAAGTTCACATTGTATCTAACGAAAGATATTTACATCGTAAGCATTTAAAAAACTTTGAAAAAATATTACACTTACACAACGATTTAGCGATTAATTTTGAAGGCATTGATGTAATACTAAATTTAATGCAAAGAATTGAATCTCTGAGAAAAGAATTGCATTATGCTAAAACTACTTATGAGTTATAATTGTTAATCTGTTGTGCATTTAGAACCAAAATAAAATCGTCTTAACTTGTTCTGAATATTATGCTGTCAAAAATTTTCGCTTAATAGCTAAGTGAAAAATATCAGAAGGAAACTTCCGACAACACGGAAATGTCTAATAAAATCAACCTAAAACATGTCGCTTTAGCATTCTAGTAATAAAACGAATTTTTTCACCAATAGGAAATCTTGATAAATTAGTTTTTATAACTCCTTTTGTTAGCATTGTTTTCTTAGTATAATCTATACGAACATCTACCAAAACTGGTTTGCTTCCATTAGCAAGTGCCAACGCTTTATCTATAATTGTTTCTATTTCAAAATCATTTTGCATTAAAAAATATTCGCAACCAGTAGCTATTGCTAATCCTTCAAAATTAAAACCACCAATTACTGTACAAGTTTTATCTTTTAAAGGCACTTTTTGAAACTGTGCAATCTGTCCAAGTTCTCCATCATTAAAAACAAAAAGTATTGGTGCTATTTCATAGTTCTTAGCTGTAATTAATTCTAAACCTGTCATTTGTGCTGCACCATCTCCAACTATTCCAATAACTGTTTTATCTGGATGTGCCAACTTAGTAGCAATTGTAGCAGGAATGCAATAACCCATACAGTTAAAATCTGTAGGCGAAATTAAGTGATTGGCTTTGTAGCTGGTTAAAAGTTCTGCTGCTAGAAAAGTATGCTTGCCATCGTCTAATGCTACATATGCTTCTTCGTTTAATTTTTTATTCAGTACATCAAAAAACCAACCTGGCGAAACAATATCCTTTCGTTTGTCGACCAACCATTCGTCGTTATATTTTTTATTTAATGATGCAATTTTATGAGCAATATCTATATTATCATTTTTAATATCTTTATCTTTAATTTTTTTCCAAATAGCTTTTAGTACTGCTGTAGCATCGCCTTCTATATTTACAGTAGATTTATAATTTTTATCAAAAACCTCATTATTGATGTCTATATGAATTAATCCTTTTGGATTTTCTAGTCCGTAGCTACCTGTAGAAATTTCGGAAAAGCGAACACCTACTGCCAACATTGCATCGTGTTGTTTAAGTGCAAACTGACTACTTGGCTTTCCACTTGCTCCAATAAAACAACTAGTATATAATGGATGATTGTTTGGAAAAACACTTTTGCCTTGTAATGTTAATGCTACTGGAGCATTTAATTTTTCAGCTATTTTAATAGTGTATTCACTAGCAGCTCTTGCTCCCCAACCTAAATATAGCATTGGATGTTTTGCTGATAGTAGCATATTTACAGCTTCATCTATATTTTTTTCTATTGCCGATGGTTGTATCGTTGGTAAATTATATGGTGGTAATTCTTTAACTTCTTCACTAAACATCATTATTTCTACAGGAAATTCAATAAAAACAGGTCCAGGTTCGCCACTTATTGCAATTTGATAAGCTTCATATATTGTAGGAATAATATCGGCGTGGCTTTTAATTAGCAACTGTGCCTTAGTAACGCCTTGTGCAATTGGCTGCATATCTAATTGATGTAACTGATAATATTTACCACTATCTCTTCTTATACCACCAGCAATTACTACCATTGGAATTCCATCTAAATAAGCTTCGCCAATACCACTTAATGCATGTGTTAAACCAGCAGCTGGAACTATAGTTAAACAACCAATAGCGTTTGTAGTACGAGAAATTGCATCTGCCATAAAAGAAGCACCACCTTCGTGAGCTACTAGAATTGGTTTTATTTTACCTGATTTTTCTATAGCATCGTAGATTTCTGTTGTATGTGTACCTGGAATACCAAATGTAAATTGAACACCAATTTGTTCTAATGCATAAGTAGCAATTTGAGCTCCGTTCTTTTTCATATATTATATTGTTTTAATTAATTGTTTACCTGAAAGATGATGTGCTGTAATTCTTCCAGTAAGCACACAAGTAGTTAAAAAAGTACCTTCTAAAACACCTTTTCCGTGAATACCACCACCACCATAACCAGCAGCTTCACCTACAGCATATAAACCTTCTATTACATTTCCACTATTATCTAACACGCTACCATTTAAGTTTGTTTGAATGCCTCCTAGTGTTTTTCTTGATAAAATATATTCTCGAATTGCAACAAATGGCATGTGTTTACTATCGTTTATTTTCTGAAAATTACAATTTCTAAATCTATCGCCCATGTAATTTCGTAAATTTTGTAATCTTCTTAATTGGTCATCATTATAAAACTTTTTACCTCTTTCAATTTGAGCATCATATTCGTTAACGGCATCTTTTACATAATTTAGCTTTACATCGTTATTGCCTTCTAGTGCATTCATTTTTTGTACTAGTTCTTCTAGCGTATCTGCTACTACAAAATCTTTGCAGTTGTCTAACATATCTTTTACCAATGCTCTGTTGCCAAACAACAAAGTTTTAGCTACTTGAATATAACTTTTATTTTTAAATGCCAAGTTTGATTCTGCTCCAGAAATGGCAAACTCTTTATTTAAAATTTTCATATTCATTACTTGCCAAGAAAATTTCTTTTTCTGCCTACAAATTGCATCAACCAAAAAACGAGTATCAAATGCAGTAATTAAAGGAACTGGACCTATTCTTTCTCCTTCGTAGTTGAGCCACAAAGCAGAACGAGGTGGTACTAAACTCAAACCATCATCATTTTTTGTAGGACGAGGATGGTGCACTCCAGCAGCATATGGCCAAGTTTTATCTAAGTGTGTTAGTTTTCCATTGATTTTTTCGACTGCAAAATGAACTGTTCCATCTGCAAAAGGATGAGCACCATTTAATATTTTTTCTGGTGGCGTTCCCCAATCGCTGCTCCAATTTTTTTTCACTTGATTAATATCTCCACCTAAACCACCAGTTGCCACAATGGTATTGTCTCCAGTTGCAGTAAATGATTCGTTTGTAAGTTCATTAGTACCTTTTACTCCAACTACTTTATTGCCAGAAGTTAAAATTTCATCTATTTTGGTATTAAATACCATCGTTAATAAACTATTGGCTTTTGGATGATTGAGTAAGTGGTGTTTCAATTGTTCTGACAGTTCGTAACCAGTTCCCCAAACCATATGAAATCGTGGAAAAGTATTGCCTCGTTTAAACATACCTCTTTCTACCCAATGAACAACAGGAAAAAAACTAATATTTCTTTGTGTAAGAAAATGATAAACCTGTTCGGTAGTATTATTGACCAAAAGTTTTGCCCACTGCTTTGGTAAGCTATCATTGTCTTCAAATTCAGCAACAGACAGCCAATCTTTGAGTGCAATATCTGGATTGTCTTTAATGCCTCTTTTGCGTTGAATAGGTGAATCGACAAAGAACATACCACCGAATGACAGTTTAGCTAAGCCACCCATGTTTTTTTCTGCATCTCTATCTATCAGCAATACTTTTTGATTGTTATTTAATAGTTCGATTGCTGTAACAATACCTGCTAAGCCAGCACCTACTATAATATGATCGGCTTGAAAATTGCTCATCATATCTCTGTTTATAAAATTTACACAATATTCTAAGTTATCACCTATTCAATGAAACTTATAACAAATTGTATATTATTATAAAAAAGGTAGGATAATTCATTAATATTTAGTAGTAATTTTTATGATTATATTAAAGTAGACATTATTTGATATTAATAATTTCTATCTATAATATAATTAACTAAAGTTTGTAGTGCTGTTTTTGCTTCTGAATCTTTGAATATAGACAGTTGTTGTAGTGCTATATCTCTATACTCCATCATTTTTTGTTCGGCATAAGCCATGCCACCACTTTTGTGTACTGCTTCTATCAATAAATTAACTTGTACTTTATCTTCGTTATGGTTTTTAACAACATTAATCATCCATTGCTTTTGTTTTTTATCAGCATTATTCAATGCATAAATTAATGGCAATGTCATTTTTCTTTCTTTAATATCAATGCCTCTTGGTTTACCAATATCGTGTTCGCCATAATCAAATAAATCATCTTTTATTTGAAAAGCCATTCCTATATTTTCGCCAAGCAATCGCATTTGTTCTATTACAGTTTCATCTTTGGTAACAGAAGCTGCACCTACTTCGCAAGCTGCTGCAATTAAAGAAGCCGTTTTATTCTTTATGATTTCGTAGTACACACTTTCTTCAATATCTAATCGTCTTGCCTTTTCCATTTGTAGCAACTCACCTTCGCTCATTTTTTGTACCGCATTAGAAGTAATGTGCAACAAATTATAATTTTTAGTATCTAAAGCATGTAATAAACCTTTCGCTAAAAAATAATCGCCTACTAAAACAGCAATTTTATTTTTCCAAAGTGCATTGATAGAAAAAAAACCTCGTCGTTCGTTAGCATCGTCTACTACATCATCGTGTACTAAAGTGGCTGTATGTAGTAATTCTATTAAAGAAGCTCCTGTATAAGTGTTTTCATTAAAATCGCCACAAATCTTAGCTATTAAGAAAACAAACATTGGTCGCACTTGCTTTCCTTTTCTTTTATAAATATATGAATTTACTTTATCTAATAATGAAACCTGACTTCGCATTACCGATTTGAACTTTTCTTCAAAAATTTGCAATTCTTCGTCAATTGGTAATTTTATTTCGTCTATGGTTTTGCTCATGCACTACAAAAATATGTTTTATATTATTCTTATCCTAAATAAACCTTTAAATTAGTGCTATGAAAAAAGCACCACTTATCATACATAATACAAATAAAACAGCAATAAGTTTAGATGTGTGGTATCCTGAAGCAAAAGGAAATTATCCAGTTGTAATTTTTGCTCATGGTTTTAAAGGTTTTAAAGATTGGGGACATTTTGGTTTGTTGATGCAACAATTGGTTGATAATAATATGGTTGTGGTAAAATTTAATTTTTCTGGAAATGGTACTACGCCTGAATTTATGACTGATTTTGTTGATTTAGAAAAATTTGGCAATAATAATTGGTCAATTGAATTAGGTGATTTGAATACTGTTGTTGATTTTGTGGAAGACAATATTGTTCATTATCATGGTGATAAAAATAATATAAATTTGATTGGTCATAGTCGTGGTGGTGGTATTAGTATTTTGCAGACGGCTAAAGATCATCGAATAAAAAAATTAATTACTTGGGCAAGTGTTGCTTCGTTTGATTATTTTATTGATGCAATTGATATACAACAGTGGGAAAATGATGGTGTAGTATATACCTATAATGGTAGAACTAAACAAAATATGCCTTTATATTATCAATTATATGAAGATTATATAAAAAATAAATCAAATTTAAATATACTACAACAAGCAGAAAAAATAGAGCAAAATTGGTTAATTATTCATGGAAGTAATGATGAAGCTGTAAGTGTTGACTATGCAAAACAATTACATGAATCAAATTCTAACAGTAAAATATATATTATTGAAAATGCTACACATACTTTTGGTGGTAAACATCCTTTTGAAGATGAAGTTTTACCTACTCATAGTAAACAATTGATTGAAGAGACAATAACATTCTTGATAAGCAATTAGAATAATATTCTAATATGATTAAAAATATTCTTATCTATTCTAAAAATTACAACTGCTTAATTTCTGAAATTAATTCTTGTAGTGCTTTTTTAGCATCACCAAAATACATGGAAGTTTTATCATCATAGAATAATAAGTTGTCAATTCCTGCATAACCTGCATTCATTGATCTTTTATTCACTATAATATTTTTAGCTCTGTTGACTTCTAGAATTGGCATTCCGTAGATAGGTGAACTTGGATCTGTTTTTGCCGCAGGATTTACTACATCGTTTGCTCCAACAACTAACACTACATCTGTTTGGTCGAATTCTGGATTGATATCTTCCATTTCTACCAATTTATCGTAATCTACATCAGATTCTGCTAAAAGAACATTCATATGTCCTGGCATTCTACCAGCCACTGGATGAATGGCATATTTAACTTCTACGCCTCTTTCTTCTAATAATTGTTCTAACTCATGTATAATATGTTGTGCTTGAGCAACTGCTAAACCATATCCTGGAACAATGACTACTTTTTTAGAGTAATTCAATAAAACTGCAGCATCTGTAGCAGACATATCTTTAATAGTACCTTGCGTTTCATCGCCACTAGCTGTAGCACTATTGCCACCAAAAGCACCAAATATTACATTAGATAATGGTCTGTTCATTGCTTTACACATTGCTAAAGTTAATAATGTACCAGCAGAACCAACTAAAATACCACCAGTTAACATTACTTTATTATCATATAAGAAACCACCAAAAGCAGCTGCTAAACCTGTAAATGAGTTTAACAATGAGATAACTACTGGCATATCTGCTCCACCAATTGGAAATACAAACAACACACCATAAATTAAAGCTGCTGCAAATAATGACCACAATAAAATTGGACTAGAAGCACCACTAACAACAATATAGATTGCAAATGCAACTACTGCTACAAAAAATACATTGTTGATGATGTTATAAGCAGGAATTCTGATTGGCTTTTTCAAAGTTCCAGCTAATTTTAAATAAGCAATTACTGAACCAGAAAATGAAATAGAACCAATTACCAAACCAGCCATAATAAATCCTAATGCACCAATATTACCTAAGTTGTGATTAAATTCTGTTAGACCAATTAAAGCCGCACATGCACCACCCATACCATTAAACATAGAAACCAATTCTGGCATTTTGGTCATTTGTACTCTTTTAGCAACCAACCAACCAGAAACAGTTCCGATGGCAATAGCTCCAAAAATTAAAGCGTATTTAAAAGCAGAACGATGTACTGTTCCTTCTGCGTTATTATATAAAAATATAGTTCCTAAAATAGCTATGGTCATACCAAAAGCACCAATTAAGTTTCCATTTCTTGCTGTTTTAGGATTACCCATCATCTTTAATCCAACGATGAAAGTGATAGAGCCAATAAGATAACAAATCTCTAGTAAGCCAATATTAAAATTTTCAAACATAATATACTATTAAATTAAATATTATTTCTTTTTAAACATATCCAACATTCTGTCGGTAACTACAAAACCACCAACCACATTTAGTGTTCCTAAAATTACTGCTAAAAATCCGAGTACTAAACCTGCAATATTATCAGGTTCTGTATCTAACATAACAATAATTGCACCTATAATTACTACACCATGTATAGCGTTTGCACCAGACATTAAAGGTGTATGTAATACTGTTGGCACACCACCTATTACTTCAACACCAACAAAGACAGATAATACGATGAAGTAAATCATCTCTTTGTTCTCTATAATAAATTGAAATATTGCTTCCATATATTTTTATTAAAAGTATTTTTAATTATTTAAAACTGATTGATGTACTTTATTGCCATCGTGGACAATTAAGCAACCTTTGGTAATTTCTTCGTCCATTTCCCATTTAAAACCTTCGTTATCTGCTAAATGATATAACAGCGTTTGAATATTCTTAGCGTATAAGTCGCTCGCATTCATTGGTAATAAAGATGGTATATTGCCTTCTCCAATAATAGTTACGCCATTAAGAACAATAGTTTCATTGAGTTTGCTTCCTACCACATTTCCACCTTGTTCTACAGCCATATCTAAAATAACAGAACCAAATTTCATGCTTTTCACCATATCATCAGTTACTAAAACTGGTGCTTTTCTTCCAGGAATTAAAGCCGTAGTAATTACAATGTCTGCTTCTTTAACATGTTTGGCTACCAACTCTTGTTGTTTCTTTAAAAACTCTTCCGATACACCTTTTACATATCCACCTTCCATTTTAATAGAATCATCGCCTTTTACTTCGATGAATTTTCCACCTAAAGATTCTACTTGCTCTTTCGTTTCAGGTCTAATGTCGGTTACTTCTACAATAGCACCTAATCTTTTTGCAGTAGCAATAGCTTGTAATCCAGCTACACCGGCACCAAAAATCACTACTTTAGAAGGACGAATAGTACCAGCAGCAGTAGTCATCATTGGTAAAATTTTACCAATTTGATTAGCACACATCAACACTGACTTATAACCTGCTAAATTGGCTTGAGACGATAAGGCATCCATTTTTTGAGCACGAGAAATTCTTGGCACAGCATCCATAGAAAATGCAGAAATACCAGCTTTAGCACAAGCATCTACCAATTCTGGATTAGTAGCAGCCCACATAAACGAAATTAGCTTCGCTCCTTTTTTCATCTGAGCGATTTCATCGGCTTGTGGTGCATTTACTTTAAGTACAACATCTGCCTGACTGTAAACTTCGTTGCTATTGCTTGCAATTTTACAACCTACTGCAGTATAATTGTCATCATTATAATAAGAATTTAAACCAGCTCCAGCTTCAATAATTACTTGAAAACCTTTGCTTATAATTTCTTTTGCTACGGTTGGCGTAATAGCCACTCTATTTTCTTTGAACTTTGTTTCTTTAGGAACAGCAATTATCATCTAAAAAAATTTTTACAAAAATAAACTTTTTAACAATTTTTACGAATTCTGTATTTTAATATAAAGTTACCTATAACTCAGAATTTATTTTATACTTGTGATAAATTTATTTGAAAAAGAGATGAATAAAAGAAAAATTGGATTTGTAATTGGATTTGTACTACTGATGTGGTTGATTTATCTACTTGGTTTTTTCTTAAAAATAGACTTAGGTATTTTAGGAATTTATCCTAGAGCAATCAATTCGTTACTTGGAATAATTACTTCACCTTTTATTCATGGTAGTTTTGAACATTTAATCTCTAACACTTTTCCTTTTATTATCTTGATGCTACTTTTTTTATATACGCATCAACGATATAGTTTTTTAATATTTGGACTCATTTACCTAAGTACTAATATTTTAGTTTGGATTTTTGCTCGACCTGCGTATCATATTGGTGCAAGTGGTTTGGTATATGGTTTGGCATCATATTTATTTTTTACCGGATTTTATAGGAACAATATGTTATCTATTGCTGTTTCTTTAATAGTTGCTTTATTATATGGTGGATTGGTTTGGGGAATTGTACCATATGATAGTAGTGTATCTTGGGAAGCTCATTTATTTGGTGCTATATGTGGTTTTGTAGTGGCTATTCTATTTAGAAATACTCATCAAACTGATGACACAACAGATGATTTTGAAGAAAATACAGATGACCGCAAAAGTTTTGATAAATTTTTGGAGGAAAGGAGGTAAACCAACATAGACTTTCAGTCTATAGATTTGGTTGATGGACTAAAAATACTATTGGTACATTCTCATTCAAGAATAAAATTATTTTTATCCTCATCTTTTGAATTTCTGTGATGTTCCAAATATTCATGTCCGTCCCTGAAATAGGTTGACCGTTTTACAAACGGAAAACAAGATGAAAGCAAATTTAAAAAAGATTAGAAAACATCGTAAATTTAGTGACTCATTTAAGCTAAGTCTAGTAAAAGAGTTTGAAACTGGTAGGTATAGTGTAGTTGAACTTGAGCGACTGCATGACATATCAGATTCTCTAATTTACAGCTGGATTTATAAGTATTCAAAGTACAATGAAAAAGGATATCGTATGGTGGAACACACAGAAAGCAGCACAAAAAAAGTAAAAGAATTACAAGACAAAATTAAATTGTTAGAAGCCATAGTTGGTCAAAAACAGATTAAGATAGACTTCTTGGAAAAGATGATAGACATTGCTAAAGAAGAACTAGATATTGATATTAAAAAAAACTACTCCACTCCACAATCCAACACTTCAAATCAAACAAAAACAAAATGAGTTATTCTTTAAATCAGTTATACAAAGTGGTAGGCATTAGCAAACAAGCTGTAAATCAGTATGCTAAAAGGCAAGCCGTGTTTGATGAACAAGTAATGTTATTACTTAAAGAAGCAGAAACGCTTCGACAAGAACATCCAGGTTGTGGAGTTGAAAAGATGTATTACACACTAAAGCCAAATTTTATTGGCAGAGACAAATTTGTAGATTTATTTATGGATTTAGGTTTTAGGATCAAACGAAAGAAAAACTATCATAGAACAACTACTGCTTCTAAATTGTATTATCCTAACTTAATTCAAGGCATGTTGTTACACAGTCCGAGCCAAGTATGGCAAAGCGACATTACTTATATTAAAGTAAACAACGAGTTTTATTATGCTGTATTTATTATAGATGTTTATACCAAGAAAATAGTAGGATATCATGTATCAGATAGTTTAAGAGCCGAAGCTAATGTACAAGCACTAAAAATGGCATTAAAACAAAACCAAGCACCACAGGTACATCATTCAGATAAAGGTAGTCAATACATTTATAAGGATTATATTAAACTGCTAAAATCTCAAAATACTTTAATCAGTATGGGAGAAACAGCATTAGATAATGCCTATGCAGAACGCATTAATCAAACCATAAAAAACGAATATTTAGCTTATTGGCAACCTAAAAATTATCAAACATTAAAAACAATGACAAACAGAGCAGTAAAACATTACAACAACAAAAGACTACACAATGCAGTAGGCAGAAAAACACCCATAGCTTTTGAAAAAGAAGTAGTAGCTTTACCAAAGCAACAAAGACCAAAAGCGATTATTTATGCCGAAGGTTTAAAAAACGAAGGTGGCTTTGAGCCACACTTCGTTTTTAGCAACAAAGACCTGCAAGCTCCTATTTGTCCGATGGATTTAAACAAAATGAACAATATTTTTTTAACCAAAACGGTCAACTCTATTTAGGGATGGACATCATTTCATCTATTATATTCTCTCTACTCTAACAACAAAATATTCAAAATTTATTTTGTTCTTCTGAACGCTAATTAGTATCAGGCAATATTCTATATGAATATAATTTTTAATACAACTTCTTTCAATGTTAGACCATCTTCTGCTTCATATAATTGACAAAGGATACTACGACAACGATTTTTTATTTCTTCTTCATAATATGAGAAACTGATACTTTGTTCCCAAACTAAATGAGTTGTTAATCTTCTTACTGTATGTCGATTGAGTTATTGATATTCTGCTTTACAAAAATAACATTTTTAGAAACTGAAATATACTAAAATGCATAATTTTAACTATTTCTCTGAACAATAAACTTTCAAAGCTTCTTCTAGGCATTTAGCCGCTTGTGTTAAATCTGCACTGTTTAAAACATAGGCAATTCTTACTTCATTCTTGCCTTTGTTATGTGTGGCATAAAAACCACTTCCTGGTGCTAACATCACCGTAGCACCATTATAATTAAAATCAGTCAATAACCATTTACAAAAATCATCAGTATCTGCTACAGGTAATTGTACCATACAATAAAATGCACCATTGGGTGTATGACAAGCAACACCATCAATTTTATTAAGTAAACCAACTATGGTATCTCTTCTTTGTTGATATTCTTTTTTAATGGCAACAAAATAATCTTTGTCTACATCAAACAAAGCTTTGGCTGCTTCTTGTGCTAAACCTGGCGGACTTAATCGTTGCTGTGCAAACTTTAACACTGTTTCTAAAACTTCTTTATTTTTAGTTGCAACCATTCCAATTCTCGCACCACACGCACTAAATCGTTTTGAAATAGAATCTACTAAAATTAAATGTTGTGCTAAATCTTCAAAACTAAATAAGCTAATATGTTCTTGTTCTGCATATACAAATTCTCTATACACTTCGTCGCTAATAATAAATAAATCGTGTTTTAATGCTAATGCTTTTAATCGATTTAATTCATCATAACTATAAGTATATCCAGTAGGATTATTTGGATTGCAAATTAAAATAGCTTTGGTGTTTTCATTAATAACAGCTTCAAACTCATCAATGCTAGGTAAAGCAAAACCATTTTCAAAGCTCGTAGCAATAGGTCGTACTTTTATATTACCACTTCTCGAAAATCCAATATAATTAGCATACAATGGCTCAGGAATAATGACTTCATCATTTTCATCAAGTATAGAAAGCAAAGTAAAAAATAAAGCTTCAGAAGCACCAGTTGTAATTAAAATATCATCTGCTTGTAAATTAGGTAGGTTACATCTTGTTTGAAAATATTGAGCATATTTTATTCTAAGTGATTCATAACCATTAGACGGACTATACTCTAAAATTTTCTTTTGCATACTATGTACTGCTTGCCAAAGTTCTGTTGGCGTTTCAATATCTGGTTGACCAATATTTAGGTGATAAATATGAGTTCCTTTTTTCTTAGCTTCTTCTGCATATACAGCCAACTTCCTAATTGGCGAAGAAGGCATCATTTTTCCTTTATTTGATATTGATGGCATAAGATGCAAAAATAAAAAACTCCATGTATTTTGTACATGGAGTTGTATTATATCTTTTTAATGATTTTATTTATTTGGATCGGTCAGAAACTTTGGTTCACTTTCTTCAACACCATTAGTTTGTTCAACAGCATTACCAGAAATATACAATACTATATTTTCACCATCTTTAGTTGTAACCGTAATCGATTTTCTAAAACTACCAGATCTTGCCATATTATATTGTGCTTTAACAACACCAGTTTCTCCTGGAGCAACAGGATCTTTTGTCCAAATTGGTGTAGTACAACCACAAGAAGCTTTTACATTTTCTAATTCAATAGCTGTTTTACCTACATTCGTAAATTTAAACTCATAAGTAACTGGTTTACCTTGAGGTTGACTTCCAAAATCGTGTTCTAACTTCTCAAATTTAATATTAGAAGTGCCATTTTCTTGTGCATTAGCAAATCCTACTAACAAAAATGAAGCAAAAATGTATAAAATCGTTTTCATAATATTTCTTTTAATTGATAAACTTCAAAAACTATACCAAACTAATTCTTATACTCATTTATAATGATATAGTTATTCAATCATTCAATATTAGTATTTTTTTTGAAATTTTAGATGCTATTCTTGTTAATTAAAATTAATTTTGTGATGCATGTCTTTGCAAAACCAAGAAAATATAGACACGAACAACTTAAAATCCTTTCTCGCTTTTAAAGAAGAAGTAATACAAGATTACTACACTTGTTTGATAAGTAGAGAAATGAGTTTAATGGGAAGAAAAGAAGTGCTAACAGGAAAAGCTAAGTTTGGCATTTTTGGCGATGGAAAAGAGTTGCCACAAATTGCTATGGCTAAAGCTTTTAAAAATGGCGATTTCCGTTCTGGTTACTATAGAGACCAAACCTTTATGCTCGCATCTAAATTGGTGAGTTTAGAACAATTATTTGCTCAGTTGTATGCCAATCCATCTTTAGCAGAAGATCCACATTCTGGCGGAAGACAAATGAACAATCATTTTGCTACAAGAAGTTTGTTGCCAGATGGTAATTGGAAAGCACTTAAGCTCATGAAAAATACAGCAGCAGATAATTCACCAACTGCATCGCAAATGCCAAGAGCTTTAGGACTGGCACTAGCATCTAAAAAGTATAGAGCATTAAAAGATTTTATTGGAGAAAATAGTTTTAGCAATAATGGTAACGAAATTTGTTTTGCTACTATTGGCGATGCGAGTACCTCCGAAGGATTGTTTTGGGAAACCATAAATGCAGCTGGTGTTTTGCAAGTGCCTTTGTTGGTTTCAGTTTGGGACGATGGTTATGGTATTTCTGTTCCTAAACTTCTACAAACAACAAAAGGAAGTATCTCTGAAGTACTAAAAGGTTTTCAGGCAGATGAACAGTATAATGGATTTGATATATATAAGGTAAAAGCTTGGGATTATCCTAAACTCGTAGCTACTTATATGCAAGCCACCGAAAAAATTAGAAAAACACATCGACCTGCTTTAATTCATGTAGAAGAAGTAACACAACCACAAGGACACTCAACTAGTGGTTCACACGAAAGATATAAATCTCAAGAACGATTAGATTGGGAAAAAGAATACGATTGTATTGCACAATTTAAATCTTGGATATTAAATAATAATATTTCAGATGAAACTACATTACAAACAATAGAAGATAATGTAAAAGCAGAAGTAGTACTAGCAAAAAAAACAGCGTGGTCTAATTTTCATGATATTATATTAGAAGAATTTAATGAAGTATTAAATATTATTGAATTAGTCGCTTCAATATCAAAAAATAAAGAAAGTATATTGGATATTGTTGCTAAAGCCAAGACTATAATAGAACCAGTTCGTAGAGATATTTTTGAAACCATTATAGAAGTACTTGTACTTACTAAAGATGAATCACACGATTACATTAAACAACTAAAACAATGGAGAGCGACACAAAAATTAGTCAATAAAGAACGATATAGTTCCTATATGCATACCAATTCTAGCTATTCTCCATTAAAGTTGCCAATGGTTACTGTAACTTATCCAGAAAAACCAAAATTTTTAAGTGGCTATCAAGTACTTAATGCTTGTTTTACTGCTAATTTTGAACGAGATAAAATGCTATTGGCTTTTGGTGAAGATGTTGGAAGAATTGGAGATGTAAACCAAGCGTTTGCTGGTTTACAAGAAAAGTTTGGTAAAGATAGAATCTATGATACAGGTATTAGAGAAGCAACCATCATGGGCGAAGGCATTGGACTAGCCATGCGTGGATTTAGACCAATTGCAGAAATTCAGTACTTAGATTATTTATTATACGGCTTACAACCTTTGTCTGACGATTTAGCTTGTTTGTCTTATAGAACTAAAGGTGGACAAAAAGCTCCTTTAATTGTTAGAACTCGTGGACACAGATTAGAAGGTATTTGGCATACTGGTTCGCCTATGCAAATGATTTTAGGTGCTTTGCGTGGTATGCATGTTTGTGTTCCTAGAAATATGACACAAGCTGCTGGTTTTTATAATCTTTTACTACGAGGCGATGAACCAGCTTTGGTGATTGAGTGTTTAAATGCATATCGATTAAAAGAAAAGATTCCTAGTAATGCAGGTGATTTTACTGTGCCATTAGGTGTTCCTGAAATTTTAAAAGAAGGAAAGGACATTACACTAGTAACTTATGGTTCTTGTGTAAGAATAGCACAAGATGCAGTAGGCAAGTTGCATCATTTTGGTATAGATGTAGAATTAATAGATGTACAAACGCTTCTACCTTTTGATATTCATGGAATTATTGGAGACTCTATCAGAAAAACAAATCGTGTAGTTTTTATGGATGAAGATTTTCCTGGTGGAGGAACTGCCTACATGCTAGAACAAGTACTAGAAAAACAAAATATTTTTAGCTACTTAGATGCTGTTCCTAGAACACTGTCTGCTAGAGAACATAGAGCAGCGTTTGGTACAGATGGCGATTATTTTAGTAAACCTAATGCAGAAGATGTGTTTCGACTAATTAATAAAATGATGTATGAAACAAATCCAACTAAATTTCCGTTATTGTATTGATTTTAGTAGTGAGTAATGAATATTTAGAGTAAGACTTTTGAATGGAAGATTCTCTGTTGTACTACGAAATTTTCTGGTATGATGATAAAAGTAGGTTTTAATTTATTTATTATTCTGCGAGAATCTGCGAAATCTGCGAGAAATAAATGATTGTATTAATTTGAAAGATTATTTTAAAATTTTAGGTGTTTCGTGGTTGGCAAATGATGCTGAGATAAAAAAAGCATATCGTCAATTGGTGTTACAATATCATCCTGATAAAAATAGTAGCTCATATGCTGCTACCATTTTTATGGAAATTCAAGAAGCTTATGATGTTATAGGAAATAGTATTTCAAGAAAAGCATATATCTATCAATATAAAGTAATACAACAACAAAATCAAACCAAACAACAACAAAACGAAAATACTACGCAACAAGAAATACCACCATTATATCAAAAAGTAAAATATAAAGCCAGCAATAATGAATATACAAAGAAAGAAGTAGTACAAATATTATCTTATACAGCTTTAGTATTATTAGTCATTATTGCCTTTTCTGTTTTGGTATTGCGTATTCAAACAGACAAATTAGAAGTAGAAAGAAAAAACCTTCAAGAGCAAAATACACATTATAATACCAATGATTGGGCAATTGTTGATAGTAATCATATAGAACACAAAGTTTCAGAAGCAGAGATGTATCAAATCTTACAAGAAAAATTTGGGCTCACAGAAGAGCAAGTTCAACAAATTATGCGTAACAGAAAATAAAATTGATAGAACTATTGTTAATTTGCTTTACAGCAAGATGTCGTAGTTTGCTATTTTGACTAATACAAAAAAATCCGACTGCAATGAGTCGGATTTTTATTAGTATAAGTGTAATTTATCACTTTATTTTATTCATTACTAGATAAAGCTGCACTGGTAAACTCTCTGTTTAATCGTGCTATGTTTTCTAATGAAATTTCTTTAGGACATTCTGCTTCGCAAGCTCCTGTATTGGTACAAGAACCAAATCCTTCTTTATCCATTTGAGTAACCATATCCAATGCTCTTTTTTCTCTTTCAATTTGTCCTTGTGGTAACAAAGCCAATTGCGATACTTTTGCAGATAAAAACAACATTGCAGATGCATTTTTACAAGCAGCCACACAAGCACCACAACCAATACAAGCAGCAGCAGCAAAAGCATTGTCGGCATCTTCTTTATTGATAGGAATACAGTTAGCGTCTTGTGCATTACCTGTGTTTACAGAAATATAACCACCAGCTTGTATAATTCTATCAAAAGCTGTTCTATCTACAACTAAGTCTTTGATTACAGGAAATGCTTTAGCTCTCCAAGGTTCTACTGTTATAGTATCTCCATCTTTAAAAGCACGCATGTGTAACTGACAAGTAGTCGTTGCATGCCAAGGACCATGTGGTTTTCCATTGATATACATAGAACACATACCACAAATACCTTCTCTACAATCGTGGTCGAAAGCAATAGGTTCTTGGTTTTCTTCAATTAATTTTTCATTCAAAACATCAAACATTTCCAAGAAAGACATCTCAGAAGAAATATCTGTTACTTTATAAGTTACAAAGCTACCTTTGTCTTGAGTATTTTTTTGTCGCCATACTTTTAAAGTCAAATTCATGTTATAGTGTTCCATATCAATTATTTTTATAAAGTGATTTTATTTTAAGTTCTTTTTGTTGTTCTCTTTGTTCTGGTGTCATAGCAGCCCAAATAAAAGCATTGTGTTGAGATAACCATTCAAAAACTTCTTTTTCGGTCATTTTTTTATACAAATTAGGATTGTTTGGATCGTACCAAGGTGCCAAAGTTTTATTATTTGAATTTTCATTTTGCATTGATTACTTATAACTTCTTTGTACTAGTTTGATGTTTTCGTACACTAACTCTTCTTTGTGTAGATTGTAGTTGCTATCGCCATTATATTCCCAAGCTGCTACATAAGTATAGTTGTCATCATCACGCATTGCTTCGCCTTCTTCTGTTTGGTATTCTTCTCTAAAATGTCCACCACAACTTTCATTTCTATTCAACGCATCTAAACACATTAATTCGCCTAATTCCAAAAAGTCGGCTACTCTACCAGCTTTGTCTAACTCTGGATTAAAGCTATTGGCATCGCCCATTACTCTTACATTTTGCCAAAATTCTTTTCTCAATGCTTTAATTTCTTCAATAGCTTCTTTTAAACCTACTGCATTTCTTGCCATACCACATTTTTCCCACATAATTTTTCCCAATCTTTTGTGGAAACTTTCTACAGATTCAGTTCCTTTTATACTCAACAATTTATTGATTCTATCTTGAACTTCTTTCTCAGCTTCAACAAATGCTTCATGAGAAGTTGGTATAGCTTTTGTTCTAATTTCATCAGCTAAATAAGCACCAATAGTGTAAGGAATTACAAAGTAACCATCGGCTAAACCTTGCATTAATGCAGAAGCACCTAAACGGTTAGCACCATGGTCAGAGAAATTACACTCACCTAAAGCATATAAACCTTGAACGGTAGTTTGTAACTCATAATCTACCCAAAGTCCACCCATAGTATAGTGAACTGCTGGATAAATTCTCATAGGAACTTCGTAAGGATTTTCGCCAGTAATTTTTTCGTACATGTCAAACAAGTTGCCGTATTTCTCTTTAACCACTTCTTTTCCTAGCTCTCTTATTTTTTCGTCGGTTGGATTGTCTAATCTCAATTTAGTAGCTTCTTGATGACCATAACGCATAATTGCAGAAGCATAATCTAAATATACTGCCATTTTAGAAGCACCAACGCCATAACCAGCATCACATCTTTCTTTAGCAGCACGAGAAGCTACATCTCTTGGTACTAAGTTTCCAAAAGCAGGATATCTTCTTTCTAAATAATAATCTCTTTCGTCTTCAGCAATTTCATTAGCTTTTCTAGTATCATTTTGTTTTTTAGGTACCCAAATTCTTCCATCATTTCTTAAAGATTCAGACATTAATGTCAATTTTGATTGATGATCTCCAGAAACAGGAATACAAGTTGGATGTATTTGCGTAAAACAAGGATTACCAAAGTAAGCACCTTTTTTGTGTGCTTTCCAAGCAGCAGTAACATTGCTTCCCATAGCGTTAGTAGATAAGTAAAATACATTACCATATCCACCAGAACAAAGAACTACAGCATGACCAAAGTGTCTTTCTAACTCACCTGTAACTAAATTTCTAGCAATAATACCTCTAGCTTTACCATCAATTTTTACAATTTCTAGCATTTCATGTCTAGAAAACATTTCTACAACACCTAAAGAAACTTGTCTTTCTAATGCAGAATATGCTCCTAGTAGTAATTGTTGTCCAGTTTGACCAGCAGCATAAAAAGTTCTTTGTACTTGAACACCACCAAAAGAACGATTGCTTAATAAACCACCATATTCTCTAGCAAAAGGAACACCTTGAGCTACACATTGGTCAATAATATTACCAGAAACCTCAGCTAAACGATAAACATTAGCTTCTCTAGCTCTATAATCACCACCTTTAACGGTATCATAGAATAAACGATAAACAGAATCGCCATCGTTTTGATAATTTTTTGCTGCATTGATACCACCTTGAGCTGCAATAGAGTGAGCTCTTCTTGGTGAATCTTGAAAACAGAAAACTTTTACTTTATATCCTAACTCGCCTAGCGTAGCAGCAGCAGATGCACCAGCTAAACCAGTACCAATAACAATAATTTCTATGTGTCTTTTATTGGCAGGATTTACCAATTTTACATGTCCTTTATAATCTTCCCATTTTTTTTCTAATGGGCCTTTTGGTATTTTACTATCTAATGACATATGTATAATTTATAAATTTCTAATAATTAATTTTTATGGTTTTACTAAACCCAAGAAAACAGCTAAAGCAATGATTGCAAATAAAGCAGGAACGATGATTGAGAATGCAGTTCCTAAACATTTAATAATTGGTGTATATTTTTTATGATTCAATCCTAATGATTGGAATGCACTAGGAAACCCGTGCATTAAATGGAATGCTAAAGAACCAATACCTACTAAATAAATTACTAGTAAAATTGGATTGCTTAATGCATGTATTACATTTAAAAATGGATTATCTGGTTCGCCAGTAACATACAATGCTTTTTTAGTATCTAACCAAAAATCGCTCATGTGTACGACTAAGAACATCAATAATAATGAACCTAAAACAGCCATAGAACGACTGTACCATTTTGAATTGGTATTGGCGGCACTTACAGCATAACCAACTGGTCTGTTTTCTCTATTGGCTAATGTTAATTTTAGCGTTAGTGCTATATGTGCAATTAAACCTAATAGTAAACCAATTTCCATGATTCTGATTAACCAAAAGTGCGACATAAAATGTGCTGCACTATTAAATAAATCACCATTATCATCTGGATTGATAATATCTACCAATATTAATGAGTTGATGCCCACATGAACTACTAAAAATGAAATTAAAAATAAGCCAGTTAATCCTACGATAACTTTTTTTCCTACAGAGGAATCTAATAAATAACTTTTTGCCATAAAAAATTCTTTTTCAAAAATGCACCGCAAATCTAAGCATTTCCAATTAAAATCTACTGATATAAATCATATTTGGCACATCAAAAATAAAAATGTGCATAAATAGTTAAAAAATGGTACTAATCTTTGTGTGATTCTAGTAAAACAGTTACTAAATCTACATAAGCTTGCATAGCTGCATCGGTAGTCATGCCTTTTTTATCATTCCAAGCATTCCATTTAAATTGACCTTTAATATCAAACATACCTGGTTTTTTGGTGTCGTTATCACCATCGGTAGCTTGTTTAAAATAAGCGTATAAATCCAACAGCTGCTGGTCGCTTGGTCTTTTTGTTAGTGTTTTTACATCTGCTTGTGCTTGATTAAATTGCTCTTGTAATGACATGATTTAAAATTTAGTTTGAACTTGTAAAGTACGAATTAGAAATTTAATATGAAAAGAAATTTTAGGCGAAGTGGACAAAATGGTTGCAGAAAATGGCTGAGAAGCATATATTTATTATATTTAAGGCAAATCAAATGTTTTAAATAAAAAAGTGCATTTATTGTAATAAGTCTAAATCCTTGATAAAAAAGCAGAATTTTAGAAAGTCAAATAATTGGTTTGGGTTAACAATCAAACCATATTACGCTTTGTCATCTATATTGGTATCTTGAATAATGTATTTAGGTCTGTTTTTTACATTTTCTAAAATTCTACCGATGTACTCGCCTATTATGCCTAAGCAAATGAGTTGTACTCCACCTAAAAACAAAATACTTATCATTATAGACGACCAACCTGGTACTACATTGCCATTAATATATTTTTGATACAATGTATAGCAAATCACAAAAAAAGCCAATAAAGAAACTATAAAACCTAATATAGTTGCTAAACGCAATGGTGTTACTGAAAAAGAAGTAATACCGTCCCAAGCAAAATGAAACATTTTAGCATAAGAATAGTTGGTTTTTCCAGCAAAGCGTTCTTGTCTTTCATACTCAATATAAGTCTGATTGAAACCTGTCCATGCAATTTGACCACGAATAAATTTATTGGTTTCTGGTAAACTAATAATGATGTCTTTTACTCGCTTAGAAATAATTCTAAAATCGCCAGTATCTAATGGAATTTCTACATCTGATAAATAACTCATCGCTCTATAAAAATACTTAGCAGTCAGTTTTTTATGCCACGACTCTCCTTTTCTTTCTTTTCTTTTAGCATAAACAACATCAAAACCTTCTTGTAATTTGGTATATAAATCTGCAATTAATTTAGGTGGATCTTGTAAGTCTGCATCTATAATTACAATAGCATTACCACTTGCTTTGTTTAAACCAGCAAAAACAGCAATTTGATGCCCAAAGTTTTTACTTAAGTCAACATACTTAACAGCTTTATTTTCAACAGCTAATGACTTTATTATTGAAAGCGATTTATCTTTACTTCCATCATTAACAAAAATGAGTTCATAAGATTTATTCATCGACTGCAATACTCTATTTAACTCTACAGATAGCTTAGATAAATTCTCAGCTTCGTTAAAAACAGGTATTACTACAGAAATATCCATTCCACAAAATTATTACTTTTTATTTGGATTTTGATATAATTTTAATTGCACCATTAAAACTTGCGATTGATAGATACAATGCCACGATTGTAATTCTAAGTGTTGTTTGTCTGAAAAATCATTGCCAACATTACTCCAAATAATAAATGACTGATTGTCTATTGTTTGTCCATGAACATTGTTGAGCATTGTAGTATCTCCTTTCCATTGTGTTTGATATGTTGATGCATAAATTGGAAACACAGTACCAATACTTGATTTATTTAAATGATTAGTTTCAATAAATGCATTAATTGCTTGTTTCTGTTGATGATATAATAAGTGTACCAAAGAACAATCCCAAGCATTTGAAATTGGACTTGGATAAATTTGAGCATTTCCCAAGATGAGTCCAATAAACAAAAATGCTTTTAAAAGTATCGCTTGATTTTGTATCCAAACTAAGATTGGCAATAACTCTAGTGCATAAACTACTAAATAATATCGGTGTCCTATTGGATTTGAAAACAGCACAAATGAACAACTCAATACTAAAAAAGGAATAATTGCAAATAATTGTAACTTTCTGAGTGATTTATGTTTGTAAAAGATATACGCATTTAAACAAAACAGTAGCAGAATGCCTACATCAAACTGAGTTCTAGCAATAGCTATTACATTTTTAAAGCAACCATGAATATCTACCAATGTTCTTTGTGCTTGCCAACCACTTGCATTAGAAATCCAATAGTGCATTTCGTGATGATGATAGAGCAACCAAGCCACTAGAGTAATAATTGAAATTATATAGTATTTAAAATTGATTACCAATGATTTAAGTGAATATTTTTTAGATAATAAAACTTGAGTTAAATACAATGCAACTACTAGAAAAATGCCTCTTAAACTAAACAATGCAAGCAATGCTGTAATGATTATGAGTCCAACTTTTCTGTCTTTGAGTATTAAACATAATCCAGCAATGTATAAAGCCAACATTGCAAAATCGTAACTCACTAATATTGCTTGTGTTGCTACTGCTGGAATAGCTACTAAATATACTATACTCCATTTTGATTTTACTTGAAAATAGTTCAACAAGTACTGAAATCCAATCATCAACAATAAAACAAATGGAAACATAGCCAAATGCACTACCCAAAGTTTCAAACCAAAAACTTGAACAAAACCGTACAAATAAGCATAAAATAATGGTGGATGACCTGCATCTAAATTGCTTGGTAGCAACAAACCAGCAAATCCATTTTGTTGTAAGTCAATCAATACATTAGAAGTATGAATAGTGTCCCAAAAAAAAGGTATGGCTACTGAAAAAACAGTAATTAAGACAGCTAAAACAATGGCTATGATATAATTGGATGACTTTAATTTCATTATTGTATAACAAAAATAAATTTATTCTCTAAAAATCAGCTACTTTTGATGCATGGAAATAGATATTGCCATCTCTCCTTGTCCGAACGACACTTTTATTTTTGATGCATTGGTTAACCAAAAAATTGACACTAAAGGTTTATCATTCAAAGTTCATTTTGCTGATGTAGAACAACTTAACCAAGCTGCCTTTAACAATCAATTTACTATAACCAAATTAAGTTATCATGCTTATGCATATGCTAATGAACATTATAGTTTATTAAATAGTGGTAGTGCATTAGGCAATAATTGTGGTCCTTTGTTAATTGCTTCTACTCTACTTGATGATGTTGCTGTTAATGAAAGTGTTATTGCTATTCCAGGAAAATATACTACTGCTAATTTTTTATTTTCTATTAAATATCCAGCAGCACAACAAAAACAGTTTATGCTTTTTTCTGATATAGAAAATGCTATAATCAATAAGAAAGTAAATGCTGGTGTAATTATACATGAAAACAGATTTACTTATGCTCAAAAAGGATTGTTAAAAATTATTGACTTAGGAGAATTTTGGAAAAGTGAATACCAACTGCCTATTCCGCTTGGTGGTATTGCTATTCAGCGAACTATTGACATTGAACTACAAAAAACTATTGATGATTTAATTAAACAAAGTATTGAGTATGCTTATAAACATCAATCGCATACAACGGCTTTTGTTACTAATCATGCACAAGAAATGGATAGTGATATTTTATTGAAACACATTAATTTATATGTCAATAATTACAGTATTACTCTAGGAGAAAAAGGTAAGCAAGCAATACAAAAAATGTATGCTGTTGGCGTGGAAAAAGGTATTATTCCTCCACTTACCAAACCAATTTTTATGGAATGAAGACTAAACTCCCAATTCTAGCTGATTGCTAATTAAATTATAATAATGCGATTTATTTCTAATTAATTCTTGATGTGTGCCTTGTTCTACAACTGTTCCGTTGTCTAGTACAATTATTTGGTCGGCATTTTTTACAGTACTTAAACGATGTGCTACAATAACTACTGTTTTGTCTTTAAAAAAAGCTTCTAGATTATTGGTAATTTCTTTTTCGTTATTGGCATCTAATGCAGAAGTAGCTTCATCAAAAAATAGAAACTGTGGATTTTTATATACTGCTCGTGCTATTAAAATGCGTTGTTTTTGACCTATAGAAACGCCTAATCCCGTTCCACCAATTTTTGTATTAAAACCTAAAGGCAATGATTCTATGAAATCTAAAATATTAGCAATTTTACAAGCATTGTACAGTCGTTGTTTATCTATGTTTTCATCAGACAAATTGATATTCCTTTCGATGGTATCAGAAAATATAAATCCATCTTGCATTACTGTACCACAATAATTCCTCCAATTATTTGGATTTATTTCTTCTAAATCTTGATTATTAACATATATATTGCCTTCTGTTACATTATAAAATTTTAGTAGTAGTTTTAATAGTGTTGTTTTTCCACTTCCACTTGCTCCAACTATTGCTGTTACTTTTCCTTGTGGAATTTGTAAGTTTAAATTTCTTAGTATGTATGGCGAATATTTTCCTTCGTATTGAAAGGAAACATTATTGAGTGTAATAGTACTTTTTTCTTGTAATAGCGCTACTTGATTAATTGCAGTTTCATTAGAGTGATTGTGTACTTCACTCATTCTGTCTAATGAAATTCTAGCATCTTGTCCTTCTTTAAAAAACTCTATAAGTTGCTCCAATGGTGCATTCATCTGACCAATAATATAAGATATACTCATCATAACACCAAGTGTAATTTCATTAAATACTACTTGTTTGGCTGCTAGATACAACAATAAAATATTTTTAATTTGTGTAATGGTAAACGAACCAATGTTTTGTAGCTGTTCTATGTTTAATCCTTTTAAATTGATTTTAAAAAGATGTTGTTGTACTTTTTCCCATTCACTTACTTTTAATTGCTCCGCATTATTGAGTTTTATTTCTTGCATGCCAGAAATAATTTCAAATACAGCATCTTGGTTTTGTTGTTGTACTTGAAATCTTTGATAGTCTATTGCTTTTCTCTTTTTTAAGAATAAGATTATCCAAATTACAGAAAATATAGAACCTAATAAAAATATTAAAAAATACGAAACATTATAATATATTAATATTGCAGAAAATATAACAAAATTAAACAAGCCAAAAATAGTGCTTACTAAATTATGTGTTAGAAAAAACTCTATTCGTTCGTGGTCAACAATTCTTTGGTTAATATCTCCAACCGATTTTGAATCGAAAAAAGGTATAGAGAGTTTGGTAAGTTTAGTTAGAAAATCAGATATAATTTGAATACTTATATTCGTATTTATTTTTAATATTAGTGAATTTCTTATTAAATTAAATATAGACTGACCTATTAGTAATGCAAACTGTGCAAATAACAATGAAGTAATAAATGGTATATTTTTTGGTTTTATACCTTTATCCATTATGAACTGTGTAATGAATGGAAAGGTTAGTGCTACAATTCCTGCCAAAAAAGTAAATAATAAAAGTGCAAAAAGTTGCGATTTATTTGGATGCAGATATTTCCACAAAAAAGAAAATCCTTTATTTTGTACTATTAAATCTTCGTTTTCGTAGAATTGATTAGTTGGTTGCATAAGCAATGCTACACCTTTATTGTCTGTACTTAACCAAGCTTTTTCAAACTCTTGTTGTTTTAAAATGGCTTTTCCATGTGCAGGATCTGCTAAATAAAATGAATAATTATTATTAAAATAATTCTTTTTTATTTTATATAATACTACAAAATGATTTTGATTCCAATGCAAAATACAAGGCAAAGGTTGTTCGTTGATTAGTGTATTTATATCTGCTTTGATGCTTACTGTTTCAAAACCTAAAGCTTCTGCCAATACTTTGGTGTTTAATAGACTAACACCATCTTTACCAATAAAACTTTTTTCTCTTAGATACTCTAAAGGAAAATCTTTGCCATAATAATTGCTTATAATACGAAGACAAGTAGGACCACAATCGGTAGAATCGTGTTGATGAAAGAATTTATTCATATTGAACACTACCTACACCTGAAAGTTTTGAGTTGGTTATTTTAAAATCTCCGTTGTAAATTATTTTATTTACACTTGATGCGTGTACAGAGAGTTCTTCTTTTGCATGTAAAATAAGCTTATTACAAGATGAAATATAAACTTCGGCAGTTTCTGACTCTAAACTAGTCATATCTAATTTATTAGTACTTTGACAATCTATAGTTGATTTTTTAGTTGTTCCTGTTAAATCTATATTTGAAGTAGATTGTGTATTAATATTCAAATTATCACAATTAATATTTAAATTAATCTTTGCTGTTGCTGTTGTTGTTAAGCTAAAATTGGTACTTTGATAAGCATTGTTGCTTGTAAACGACGCTACTTTATCTAAGCTAATGGTATTAATTTGATTGGTTTTAATAATTGCTCTTGTAGTATTAATATTAGCATTATTTATATTTACTTTCTTTGTTTTTTTGCTAACTGTTGTATTACTACTTACTACATACAATTTTAGTTGATTACCAGAAGTTTCAGCTTTAACATCGTTTTGATTGTGTTCATTGGTAATAATAGTAATGGTATTTTCGTTGCTGTATTCTATTTCTACAGCAGCAAATTTACTTACATCTAAAGTTGTTACATTAGCTATACTTTGCGTTTTTGTAACTAAAGTTGTTTCTTGATTGCCCATTGTTTTGTTTTTTGTTGGTTTGGCTACCATTGTACTAATTAATAGTAGCACTAAACTAATTGTTGTTAATTTTTTCATGATATTATTTTTTTGAGTTCTAAGTTATTCGATAAATAGTTTAATACAAGTCTATCTTCCATATTCTTCTTAAAAGGAGGACAAGGTATTTGATTGTCATACCAATGTTTTGGACAAGACCCACCACAAACAGGAAGGAATTTACAAGAATGACACCATTTACTATTATCTTCTTTAATTTCATTTGTCCAATTACGCATAGGAATGTTCTTATCTAATAAACTAAAGTTTTTGTCCTTTATATTACCAATTACATAACTGCTTTCTTTATAAATATCAGTATAAGGAACTTCCCAGCATGTAGAAATATTTCCATAGGCATCATAAACTTCTGAATATTTATCTACCACCATACAAACAATCTCTTTTCTCTTAGGAATTATATCAATTTCAAATCCATGTTTAATCATTTCAATATAGCAATCAATTTCTAAATCAGCAAAATCTTGCTTAGAAAGACTATCTTTGGCAGCATTAACCTCTCCCCAATCATGAATAGGAGCAATATTTACCGATAGCTTATCTTGTAATTTATATGATGCTAATAATTGAATGAAAGAGATTACGGATTGATAGTTTTTATTGTCTACATTTATTCTTATTGATATTGCCTTATTTAATTCATTATATCTGTCATCACCAACGATATCCAAAATATTTTTTAAAATTACATCAAAAGTACCACCACCGTTCTTTAAATATCTTCTCTTATCATGTTCTTCCTTTAGTCCATCAATCGTAATTTGAAAAGAATCAAGGGAACAATGTTCAACTAAATAATAAAAAACCTCTTTTTTAAGACTTAACCCATTTGTTATCATGTCTGAGGTATAGGTTAGGTTGTTTTCTTTTGCTAATGTTAATAGCCTTGGAGTAAAAGATTTTATCTGATTGAGAGCCATTAAGGGTTCTCCTCCGTACCAAGTAATTGCTATTGATTTAAAATGTCTTTGAGGTATTTTTGATGCTATTCTGTTATAAATATCTTCAAGTATCTCTCCGTTAATTGTTTCTTTTGTATGTGTTTGCCCACAATAAAAACAGCCCAACTGACAATTAGCTGATGGTTGTATAACATGATATAATGTATCTATCTTTTTATCTTCAGCATTCTTGTTTTCTCTGATTATTGTTTCAAATTCGTCTTCGTCTTCATTAACTAATATTTTAGCATTAATTAATTTTTGTATAATATTTCTATCTATAGATGTTATATCTGATAAAAAACAGCTATAAAAATCTTTCGATACTATGAAAGACTCTCCGCTTCTTGTTGAATATATTATTCGCTCATTAGTTTCAGGCAGAATTTCTGTAACGAGAGTATAGTATGATACTTTATTTTTCATATGTGTTAAGTTTTAATTTTGTGCTACCCTAACTTAATTTAGAGTAGCACAATTTAATTAAACCTATTAACCTTTTGTAGTACAGGTTTTCAGTCTTTTACAATTACATGCAGTAATAGTGATGTCAATGTCATAAACACCTCCTTTTAAAGATTTTTCATCTTCTATTTGCAAAATTGAGAAGGATGCGTCTTTTTCATCTTGTAGGCTGTTTGCTTTTAAGAAAAGTGATTTTAATTGTTGATTTTTCATTATAAAAAATTTAATTGTAATAAAATGCTACATCTCGTAGTAGTGTTAACGCTGCGTTGTTTTACTTCTTATACAGAACGAAGTGTTTGTACAGTTATTTAAGCATGCATTCAAAAACAACCATACTACTATTCGCGACATAGTATTTTTAATTTACTCTGTTTATATCTTCGTTATTTATTTGTTTGGTTTTAGTTTTTAATTGATTATTACCAAACTTATAGGTAGCAGTAAACCTAAAAAACCGTTCATCATAATAATTTGTAAATGAGAAATATTCGCCAGTTGGTGTTCTTTTGTATCCATTAGTTGGTTTATTTCTCAATACATTTTCAGCATTAACTGAAAGTATTAGTTGTTTTTCTTTTAATAACTGTGCTTTAAGTCCAAAAGATAAACTATGTATTGCTCTCATTGTCAGCTCTTCTTGTCCAATTCCATTTGGTCGAAAGTAATAATTTAGGTTGCCTGAAAACCGATTCTTCGTATCAAAAATAAAATCATTACTAATTTTTAAATCTAAACTCCAGTATTTTCGCTCTGTTGCATTATGTAAGAAAGGTGATTTTAAAAAATCTATATATGCATCTATACTAATACTTGGTAACCATCTGTCCTTAATGCTAAAATTATATTCATTATAAAAACCCACATCGTGTACTTTTCTTCCTGCTTCCCATCTATAATGACTTATATTTGTAATACTATCAACATAACTTACTTGACCAATACTATTATTATTATAATTATAGTAAATCGAAAACATATAACTATCGTTAAGCGTATAATCTAAAGCAGTACTTATTCCATAGTCTGGTAGAATAAATGGGTTTCCTTCTGCATAAGTGTAATTATTTATGTAATATCTAAAAGGATTAAGCTGCCAAGAAGAAGGTCTATCAATACCAGAAGTAATACTATAGTTTATAGTATGGTTTTCATTTATATTGTATTGTATCATTACACTAGGAAATGGTCTTACATATTGTTGTTTGTTTACCTCGTTGGTATTAATGAGTGTTCCTTTTAGTTGGGTAAACTCTAAACGCATACCTAATTGTAGTTCTACTTTTTCAAAGCTCTTGTTAAAACTTCCGTAAATAGCTTCGGTATATTCTTTATAGTTAAAAACACTGCTTCTTGTAGTGTCTAATAAATAAGTAGTATTGTCTGCTTGTAATATGCTTTGCTCATTATTACTATTGGTGCTAAAATGCGTAAGCTTTATACCATATTGCCAAGCACCATATTTTGTAGGATGCTCTATATCTGCATTAAACACATAAATATTGCTTTTTTGAATGCCTAATGTGTTTTCTTGTGGAATAGGATTGCTTATTAATATACCTTCATCATTATAAGTTTCATTGGTATAATTTCTATTTCTATTGGAGTAACTATTAAAATAATCAAAACCAATATCTAGTTTTTTACCTGTTGTATCTATATTACAAGTGTAGTAGAGTACAGCATTATGGTTATGCGAACTTTGCTTACTATTAGCATTATTAATTATTGATTGTAGTATTTCTTTGGTATAATTATTGGTAACATAAGTATTGATTTTTTCTTTATTCCAAAACATTCTATTCCAATTACCATTGTAATTAATGCCTAATTGTTGTTTATTGTTTATTTGATAATTGATATTCAATCTACTAGAAATTGCATTGTTTTTAGAAGGGTTAATTGTAGTATCTTTCCAAGTCTGGTCGGTATATTCTAGTATATGCGTTTCTTCTCTATATCCTTTGTTGTATTTATCAAACAAACTGGTGTTAATGCTTATTTTGTTTTTAGTATAGTTAAATGTTCCACCTAAGCTTCCACCTTGGTATTGTGCCTGTATAAAACTGCCTGTTACACTTCCATTATAGCCATCTTTTTTGTTCTTTTTTAATACAATATTTACCAAAGCACTACCTTGTGCATCGTATTTTGCCGGCGGATTTGGTATTACTTCTATTTTCTGTATATCATCACTTGGTATATTTTTTAAATACTGTGCCAATTCTTCGCCACTTAAATGCAGTATTCTATCGTTTATCAATACCGCAACAGTACCTTTTCCTGCCATTTTAATTTCATTGTTTTGTATTTGTACTCTTGGTGCTTTGCTTAGTGCTTGTAAAGCATCGCTACCTTGTGCATAAACACTATTCTCTACATTATAAATAATTCTGTCGGCTTTGCGTTCTATAATTGGTTTTGTCGCTATAATGGTAACACCATCTAATATATTACTTAGTAGTGTTAATTGATGTTGTGGTAAATTAAGGTCTTGGTTGTCTACTACAATATTTTTTATAGTATCGGTTTGGTAAGCCATAAAACTATATACTAAATAGTAGTTACCATTGACTATGTTTTGGAAGCTAAAGACACCATTGCTATCTGTCAATGCAAAATCGTATAAGCTATCGTTTGCTGTTTGGTAGAGTACTACATTAGTAAATTCTGCTGGTAAATTGTTTTCGTCTATTACTTTTCCTGTTATAGTAGATAAATCTGATGCTGAAATAGATTCAGCAAAAGTCGTGGCAAGTAGCAATAATATTATAGTAGTTAATGTTTTCAAGTTTTATTAATGGTTATTGTATTAAAATAATAAATAATTATGGTGTAATGATAGATTTTTTTTTTTTTTTTTGTAAAAACAGTTTTACCCATTTTGTGACATGCTTAAATGAGTTATAAAATTTTTAATTTATTAATAATCAATCTATTAAATTAAAAAATAGGTTGTTTTTGTGACATATTTCTAAATGTTAAAATTATAAAAATTAACATTTTTGTGAATAACATCAATTTTTATGTGGATTATTTTTTATTTTATTATTTAATTTTTAAATAAAAAACAATCGATATCATTATGAAAAAAACAATGTACTTTCACATTATTTCTATAATAATAATAATAATAATATAGATTTCTAAAGAGAATTCTATAAGTCTATAACCAATTTTTATGGAATGAAGACAGATGATGAGGCGTAATCTGAAAGTGTAGCAAGCTCTTCTTGTATTTTAGTTTCCCATTGCTGTTGTTTAAATTCTTTTAAGCTGTGTTGGGTTTCTGTATCGTACTGATTTTGCACCAAGTTCCATTCTCGCATAATGTCTTGCCAAATTTTATTGGCTAGTGCTGTTTGACTAGATTTGGTTATTTTTTCTTTTAATGCTTTTCGCAATTTTCTAGCGTACAATTCTGTTATATCAAAATGTAATTGTTCGTGAGCTAATATATAATCGCTTTGTTTGCTTTTTACCGACCAACTCATCAATGGATAAAATTTACACAACACTTGAATTTCAAATCCTTTTTTTTCACTAGAAGACTCATATGCCAACTCAATAGATGATGCTGTTAATGCAGACTCATAGCCATTTGGTTTTGGCTTAGCTTTAAAATCACTCCAAACCAATTTTTCATTAGGTTTCCAAATAATATAGGTTTCAAATTTTTCGTGATTTTGTGCATTGCTAAAAGTCAATCCAACAAAAAAGCTTAATATCAATAAAACAAATCTCATCATAATATTTAATAACAAAAATAAGACCAAATTTATTTTTCTAAAATTGTATTTTTGGCTTAAATAATCTTAATATGTTATTAAAATCATTTAAAACGGCTGTTGTTGTATTGCTACAATTCTTAGTGGTAGCTTGCTCTACATCAAAACAAGCTAGTAAAACCAAGACAGACAACACTTTAGACAAACCTTTAAATACAAATAATTCAATTATGTGGCAAATAAGCGGTAATAATTTAAGTCAACCATCCTATTTATTTGGAACGATACATGCTATTCCTGCAAAAGATTATTTTCTAGGTAAAAATGTAGAAAAAAAACTTAAAAGTGTAGACCAATTGGTTTTAGAAATGGATTTAGACAAAGTGAACTTAGCAAAGCTATCACAGTTGAGCTTATTGCCAAATGATGTGTCTATTTTTGATTTTGTAAGTCAAGAAAACTATAATAAAGCACTGACATTTGCTGTTGACTCTCTAGGTGTAAATGAATATACTTTTGAAAATGCTTATGCTAAAATGAAGCCTTTTTACTTAGAACAAATGGTTATGATGTCTATGATTGGCAATGATAAAATGATGTACGAAGATGAACTAATGCATATTGTAAAAGACAAGCACATACCTATTCTTGGTTTAGAAACGCTTGACGAACAATTGGGTTTGATTGATTCTATTCCATTACAAGAACAATATGATGCTTTTATTGAATCTATTGTGCATTACGATAAGCAATTGAAGCAATACAACGATTTAGTGGAAGCTTATAAAGAACAAAATCTAGATAAGCTTTTGAAAATGTTTGATTTAGAATATGGCAATGACAATGCTGCTTACAAAAGCATTTTAATAGACCAAAGAAATGCTAACTGGCTAGATAAAATTACTACACTTATTAGTGATAAAAGTAGTTTTATTGCAGTTGGTGCTGGACATTTACCAGGAAAAAATGGTTTAATTGCACTATTAAAATCAAAAGGATATACGGTAGAACCTATTGCTTTGAAGTAGCTTCTTTCTTATCAATATCTGCTTCTTTTGGTTTTGGTTCTATAAATTTGTAACCAATTCCTCTTACGGTTTCTATTCTATCTTTACCTATTTTTTTTCTAATCTTTTTAATGTGCGTATCTATATTTCTGTCGCCGACAATAATATCATCGCCCCAAATTTTTGCCAAAATAAAATTTCGTCTAAACACTTTTCCAGGTTTTGATGTCAACAACATAATTAATTGAAACTCTTTCTTCGACAATTTTAATGGTTCTCCTTTTTTGTATACCATTACTTGTTCTTCGTCAATTTCTAGATGACCAAATTTTTTAATACCTATTTCTACATTGCTAGTCGTATACAATCTATTGAGAAATGCTTTTACTTTAGCAATAATTAACCTAGATTTATACTCTTTCGGAATAAAATCGTCGCAACCAGCATCAAAAGCAGCCAACTGTGTATAATCGTCGTGTTTTTCGGCTAGAAAAATAACTGGTGTATTTTTATTAAAAATAATATCGTTTTTAATCTCGTAGCATAATTCAATACCATCTACTTTGTTTAGTTCTACTTCTAGTATAATTAAATCGAACTTAATTTTTTTCACCAAAGCCATTACTTCTTCTACTTTGTGTTGGATGATAAAATCGTAAGGTGCGTTTTTAAATCTAGCCACATTGTGTTCTGCACTAGCTTTATCTTTATCTACCATTAAAATTTTAAACGGACTTTGATTTTTGTTTAACTTTTCCATTAGTGATGTTATGCATCAAAATTAAATGCTAATTCATGAAAATAAGAAAAAAGAGTAGCTATTCAGCAAAAAAACACAAATATTTCACTTAAAATTCTTTTATGAAACTTAAACACATTTTTTGTAATATTGTTTAATATAAAAATACACCTTATGAAAAAGCTAATTATTGCCACATTTTTTATTGCGTTATTAGTTGGATTGAACAGTTGTAGTAACAGTTCAAAAGCTGCTTCTGTTAGTGCTTCTAATAATAATGGTACTACCATTTACGATTACACAATGAACGATTTATATGGCAATCCTGTTAATTTAATTGATTATAAAGGAAAAGTCGTTGTTATTGTAAATACTGCTAGTAAATGTGGTTTGGTTAATCAGTTGGGCGAAATTGAAGCACTCTATAAAGCATATAAAGACAAAGGTGTTGTAGTACTTGGTTTTCCTTCGAATGATTTTCTAGGACAAGAGCCATTGAATGGTGCAGAGATAGAAACATTTTGTAGTCAAAATTATGGTGTTACCTTTCCATTGTTTGAAAAAATACATGTAAAAGGAAAAGAGATTAATCCATTATATCAATACTTAACTGATGAAAAAATTAATGGCGTACTAGATGCTCCTGTATCTTGGAACTATCAAAAATTTATTATAGGAAAAAACGGTAAAGTAAAGTATAGCTTCTCTCCTAGAGTTTCTGTAAACGATGTTGAGTTTACTAATGCCTTGAAAAAAGAATTAGAATAAGTGATATTTAGTAAACATATTATTTTTAGAAATAAGCGATTGCTTAAAAGATATTCGTTTAAATCGCGTTACGATTATGAAGAAGTTTTTCTAAACTATACCATTGAAAATGCCAATTATACCATTCATGCTTTGCATTTGAAAAGTATTGCACCAAAAGGAGCTGTATTTTTTTCGCATGGTACTTTAAAACATATTCAATATCACTTACCAAAGTGCTATGATTTTTTAGATAAGCATTACGATGTTTTTATTTGGGATTATCCGAAATATGGAAAAAGCAGAGGCAAATTAATTGCTACTCATTTACATAGCTTAGCAAACTGTATTATGCAAGATTTGGTATTACAATACTTTAACGAAAATGAAGTAGTGCTAGCAGGAAGATCATTAGGAACTGTATTTGCTTCTAATATTAGTAGTAATTATAATAGTAAACACTTAATATTAGTAACGCCTTATGTAAGCATGGACTCACTATTTAAATTGCATTTAAAACGAGAAAAGCCATTTAAACGATTTAGGTATAATTTCGACAATCAAATACATCTTAATAATAATGCTACACCAATTACTATTTTACATGGCACTCACGATAATTTAATTCCATTAGACTATACCAAACAACTGCAGCAATATTTAAAAGTCAATGATAATTTTGTAGTCATTAATCAAGCCAATCATTTTAACATACACGAATTTGATGACTATAAAAACACTATTGGTAAGATATTGGTGTAATAAAATTGACAATGAAGCAACTGCGTATTATAAACTTAAGCATACTTTCTCTTTATATATTACTGATATTGAGTTCTTGTCAGACGAAAACAAACAAAAAAGAAAAAGTAAATCAATTATTTCCAAGTCCTATTGGATACATTAATGATTATGCTAATGTTTTAGACAGTTTAGACATTTTAAAATTAGAATCTAAACTAGATAGTTTAGACAAAAATACAACCAAACAAATTGCGGTTATTTCAATAAACTCATCTGAATTAACTGAGGAAAATTTTAATCAATATGCATTAGACTTATCAAATTATTGGGGCGTAGGAAAAAAAGAAAATAATGGATTGACAATTGTTTTTAGTCCAGAGTTAAGAAAAATAAGAATTTGTACAGGTTTAAATGTAGAAAACATATTAACAGATGAAATATGCAAAAATGTAATAGATAGTACTATAGTTCCTGAATTCAAAAATGGCAATTATTACAGTGGATTAAATAACTCACTAGACAACCTAATTAGACTTTGGAAATAAATACTTAAAACAGATATATAAAATTTATTACACCTCAACTACCCAACCATGTGTGTCTGGTGCTGTACATTTTTGTATTGCAATCAAAGCATTTTTTATCTTAGGTGCTATCTCATATTTTGATGCATCTAATTGATAATCCTTTCCATGATAACCAAATCTATCTACTGGATTTATTACTACTGCTGTTCCTGTTCCAAAAATTTCTGTCAGTTTACCACTTTCAAAACCATCTACAATTTCTTTAATGTCTATTGGTCTTTCTTCTACAGTAATACCAAAATCTTTAGCCAATTGTATCACACTGTTTCTAGTAACGCCATCTAAAATAGCAGAATCTAATGCTGGTGTAACTAGTTTTCCATCTAGTACAAAAAAGATATTCATAGTACCTACTTCTTGTACAAACTGCTTGTGTTCGCCATCTAACCACAACACATCTTTATAACCTTGCTTTCTCGCTAACTCAACAGGATATAATGTTCCTGCGTAATTTCCTGCTGCTTTTGCAAAACCATAACCACCTTTGGTTGCTCTAATATAATCATCATATACTAGTACAGAAATTGGTTCGCCATAATAAGCACCAACAGGACAAGTTATAATAACAAACTTATATTGATCTGATGTTTTTACACCAATAAATGGTTCTGTTGCAAACATTACTGGTCTTAAATACAAAGAAGAATTCGGTACATTAGGTACAAAAGCTCTATCTAAATCAATCAATGTTTTTAAACCATCCATAAATACAGATTTTGGAATCTGTGGCATTGACATTCTAGTAGCAGAAAGATTCATGCGTTCCCAATTTTTCTCTGGTCTAAACAGTACAACTCCACTCCCATCTGCTTTATAAAATGCTTTCATGCCTTCAAAAATTGCTTGTCCATAATGAAATACATTACAAGCTGGACTCAAGGACAAGTTGCCATATGGTAAAATATTCACTTCTTGCCAATCGCCATCATAATAATCAGCGACCAACATATGATCGGAAAAGTTTCTTCCAAATAGAATATTATTAAAATCTATTTGATTTATTTTACTATTATCTATCTTTTTTATATTTATTTTATAATCACTCATCACAAAGAAATTTACAACTGTAAAACTAAGCAATAATTTGCTAAATTTGTGTAATGACTCAGAATAACTTTTATTTTAATTTGAAAAAAGAAGCACTAGTTTTTCCTGATAATTTTAATGGCTTCATCATCTTATATCCACAAAATAGTGAGGAAACGCTAGAAAATCAGCAGAAAGAAATGATACACAACCTTTTAAGTAATGGTTTTAAGATTAATACAAATGCTACCATTATTCTAGCTATTAACAATCAATCAAAAACAATACAATTACCTAAATCTAGTAAGTTAAAAATTGTACTTTTTGGTGTTGACACGAAATTTATTGGTTTGCAAATAGATACTCCTTTGAATAAAATAGTACAATTCAACAATATGAGTATCATCAAAACTCACGATGCTAAAACCATGTTGGAACAAGCAAAGTACAAAAAACAATTTTGGGAAGTAGTTCAAGCTATGATAAACTAAATCAGCGAGTTCTGCGGGAAATAAAAAACAATCAAACTAAACCATATGCAATTAGTATTTGCTACAAACAATCAAAATAAAATTAACGAAGTAAAAACGGTGATTGACCAATCTATTGACTTACTCACTTTAAAAGATATTGGCTGTTTTGAAGAATTGCCAGAAACACATTTTACCATAGAAGAAAATGCTATAGAAAAAGCACAGTTTGTCGCTAATAAATACAACATCAACTGTTTTGCAGAAGATACTGGCTTATTAATTGATGCTTTGAATGGTGATCCTGGTGTTTTTAGTGCAAGATATGCTGGTGAACAAAGAAGTGATAGTGATAATATGGCTAAAGTATTGGACTTAATGCAAAATGAAACCAACAGAAAAGCACACTTTAAAACAATTATTAGCTTAATTTTGAATGGAAAAATATATAATTTTGAAGGAAAACTAGAAGGCACTATTGCTTCAACGCCAAGTGGTAATAATGGTTTTGGTTACGACCCAATTTTTGTTTTAGATGATGGAAGAACACTAGCAATGTTAGCAAAACATGAAAAAACAAAAATTAGTCATAGAGGCAAAGCAATGATGCAACTAATTAATTTCTTAAATCGTCTTTAAAAAAAGGCATATTAAAAGCTTATATGCAAGAACCTTTGGACTACAATAAACAGTTTAACGAGCTGATAGAAGCTTGTATGTGCAACAAAAGAGATGCACAGTATAAACTGTATAAGTTGTTGAGTGCTAAGATGTTTGGTGTTTGCTTAAGATATGCTAAAGATAATACCGAAGCAGAAGATATATTGCAAGAAGGATTTGTAAAAGTATTTAACAACTTAGACAAATTTAGAGGCGATGGCTCTTTTGAAGGTTGGGTGAGACGAATTATGGTGAATACTTCTATTGAACACTATAGAAAAAACAACAAAATGTACTCTATAGTAAATGTAGAGCAAGTTTATGATGCAAGTATTGCAGATGATGAAAATGTTGATTTAGAAGTAGAAGATATCATGAAACTCATACAAGATTTATCGCCAGGTTATAGAACGGTGTTTAACATGTATGTTGTAGAAGGATATTCGCATAAAGAAATAGCAGAACAACTAGGTATTAGCGAAGGAACATCAAAATCTCAACTTGCTAGAGCAAGGTATTTATTAATGGAAATGTTAGAAAAAGCCAATCAAATTAAAATTCAGAAAAGTGTTGCAAAATAAATTAGACCAAATATTGAAGCAAAGACTCGAAGAGTACAGTGTAGAACCGCCAGATAGTTTGTGGAACAAAATTGAACAACAATTGCCACCAACTACACCTTGGTACGACAAATACAAATACTTACTCTTATTGCTCCTTTTAATATCTACTTCGGTAGGCAGTGTATTAGTGTACGAAAATTGGATAAAACCTCAACCAAATAATTTTATATCAGAACAAGTTACTACTAATAATAATTCAAATATTAAACAGAAAAATAATAATGAAACAAATACAGTTTCTAACAATACTGAAATAGATAAAAATACAAACAATAATCAAACAGTAAATCAAAATACTGCTGCTAATAATACTAATACTAAAAACAATGCTAGCACGAATAAATCTGCTACGCTAACTGCTATAAATAGTACACAGAAAACTAGTGTACAACAGCATCAAAACAATATTAATCAGTACAAAAAAGTAAGTAATAATAGTATAAATCAATATCAAGCAAATAATATGAACACTAGTAGTATCAATAAAAATTCTACTAGTAACAAAACTAAAAATCAAGCAAAAAATACTAAGCAATCATCATCTAAAACAACCAATAATACTTCAATAGCAGATGCAAATAATGCTAGTAATAATTACGATGAACAATATACTAGTACTATTGAAAGAAGAAAAGAAAACACAGCTAACACTCAATTATTAGCAAGTATTGATGTTAGCAACATAGAAGTTCAAAAACTAAGCACAACAGAAGTACTAGCATCTTTAGTTAGTCAGAAAGCAAGTATTAATACCAATAAAACAGTTGCTGGAATTGACGAATTAGCTGCTGAAAAAGAAGCCATGCTACAAAATTTAAACGAGTTTGCTGGCTACGATATTAATAAAGGATTTCATTTTGGTGCATTGTTGGGTTTACATACCAACTTTATGGACAAAAATGTAATTGCAGAAGAACAACAAGTGAGTAGTTTTGATAATAAAATAGACTTTGGCAAAGCGTTTGGCGTAAATATTGGCTATGATTTTTCTAGCAGATATGGTTTTCAAACAGAAATACAGTATAACGAAGCTGGAAAAACATTTATGGACAATAGCAATGGTAGTCCAATTAAAAAAGAAGTGAATTTAAATTATTTAAAAGTACCATTACTGTTTAAATATAAAATAAGTTATATTAATAACTATAATTCAAAACCAATCGTATTGAATTTCTTAGCTGGACCACAAGCTAGTTTTTTAATAGGAAAATCATATGAAGTTGATGGCAAAGAAAACAATTTAGATATGATTAACTACAGTAAAACAAATGTTGGTTTTGCTGGTGGCGTTGATATTGACTTGTATATGAAACGCAATTTTTACTTTACCATTGGAGCAAGAACCAGTGCAGATTTTTCACTTAAGAAAGGCAATCCAAACAACTACCAAGTAGGTATTACTACACAATTCAACTTTAGAATGCCTAAAAAAATTAAGTAAGGTTAATCTGTTTCATTTAGAAACAAAATAAAGGAAAAATCGTTATTCTCAACCTGTCTGCCGACAGACATGCTTGATTGGAAATCTTTTTTACGATTTCCTTACCTACCTGCGGTAGGCAGGTAAATTTATTCGTGGTACTCTGTAAGTAGTTGCAAATTTTACAAGTTCAATTAAATTTGGATTATTTAAATCGTTAACTGATTTTATTTTTATATGTCTGAATAACTTTCCTGTTCCTTCTAGCAAATTTGTAGCATCAGGAAGTTCTGCTCCGTAATTAAATCCTAGATTTACATGTTTAGTTGCTGGCATCAACCAACAAAAATGCTCTGTTTTTTTCTTTGGTCCAGTTCCAAATCCAGTATTTTTTTGTTGTATCCAGACTACTTCTACTACTTCTGGTAAAATGGTATAAATTAGTTGTCTTGTTGCTCGTGCAATGTTTTTTATTTCATCTGAAAAACTTTGAATGGCTAATTCAAAATCTTGTTCGTTGTTCATACATGCTATTTTATCTCCCAAAGTTAAGATATTTTGCAATGTATTTGTCATTTATATATTTTAAGTGTACTTCGTAAGTAGTCTCTCCTTCTTGTAAAGTTCGATGTATTAACAATCTGATATTAGTATCATCTTCTACAGTAATTGTTTCAATTTTATCATAAGCTCCATCATCATTCCAAAGTTCAAAATATGGATATTGGCTATTTCTAGTTACTTCTTTTGAATATTCACTCTGAATCAAATCAATAAGTCCAAAATAATTATGTTTTTTATCTTTAATTAAAACAGGTTGATATGCAGGACATCCGACTAAATCTCCATTATACTCTACTCCAATGCCTAAAAAATTGGTTGTTAGTATTTGAATAAGATTACCATTAACTGTAATATTAGTATCTTGGCTTGAGTGTTCGATTCTAAAAACTTGTCTACCATTAACTACTCCAATTGTATCATTAATTTGAATTTTAGCGTACCAAAATGCATTACAAATATCATTGGATGTATTAAAAAGACTATCAGAAATTCCTATAAGACTAATTATTTTTCCATTTAAAGCTGAAATATTTCTAACCAAATTTAAATTTTCATCGAGCAATTTAATTTCCTCACCAATGAGTACTGCTTGTTCATTTATTGCTTTATATTGGATAATATCAATATAATCTATTGTACTTACTCTATTGTAATTATAATCACTTTGCACTTTATCTTGTTGTTTAGATGTATATGAACATGCACTAGTGTATAGTACTGTAAGTATAATAAAGATTGTTTTCATTGTTAAGTAGTAATTTTTCAATTATATAGATAAATATACCAATTTTTAATACAAGTAGCATAAAATCTATATTTCTGTAGTTTATAGTTGGAGATTCCTGATAAATTTCTTCGTTATACTACGAAATTTTCTGGAATGACGCCAAAATGCACAACAGCTTACTACTTATAATTTAGAACAATTTATAAATTTTTCTTTTCCTGCTCCAACATACTTAAGTGTTGGTGAATATTTTCCACCACCAGCATAATCTTGTCCAAATAAAAAGTATTGAAAAGAACATCTTCCGTCTGAATATTTAGATACAAGTGCTGCTTGTAATGTTCTTTGAATGATAGCATGTGTGTATTTGTCTTTTTCAATTTCCCAACCACTAGAAACAATTATAGCTTTACTAAAAGTTTGATTAGAACCTTTGGCATTCATAATATCTACCATTTTTTTGCTTAATGTAACATCAGTCATTTTTGCTTGTGGTAATTCTACACTTTCTGTGTGTAATGCCAATAAGTTGTTGGCTAGCTTATCATAATAGTCTGAAGTATTAGAAGCATCAATTTTAAAGTTAGCATCTATTAATTCATAAGGTTTAGCACGAAATGCCATTCTTAGTTTTACTTCATGAATATCACCTTTACCTTTTAGTACATTCGTAAAATGCTTAGCAATGTTAAAAGCTGTTCGGTTATCTTCTTTAATATATGGAGCATAGTTTTTGTCTAACCATTCTTGAGTTGGTATTAATGCAAATTGTAGATAGTTGTTTTCCTGCATTGCTGTAGTGATGTAGATATATGGTTTTTTGAAAATTGGCATAATCTCTCCATCTACATATAGTTCAAATAATAATGCTGAGAAAGAATTTTGTAATGTGCGTATTTTATCATTGGTGAATATGGTTCCAAAAATAGGTTCGCCATATTTAAAAGTAGTTTGTAAGTCTGCTTCTGTCATTGTATTTACATCTAACATTTTATTAGACCATGCTACTTTATTCAAGTAATCTTTACGAATATCGCCTGTTTTTTCAGTTGCATTATTATTGTCTTTTTCAATCTCATTTGTTTTATCATTTACCAATTCAGTATTACCTAATATAATTTCTTCGCCTTTCGCATCTTTAGTAAGCCGATCTATTTTATTTGAAAGTGAAGTAAAATTAAGCTTTGGATATTGTTCTTGTAGACTGTTAAGTTGATTTTTAATTGCAGTAAGATCAGATAAGCATGTTGTACATTCTCCTGATTTTGCTAGTTCCATTTCTACCTTTCGAGCTTGCTTTTGAAGTGCTTTTAACTCGCTATAAGCTGGATTATTGGGTAGTATTTGTGCATTTGAATTATTCATATTAATAAAAATAAAAAAGATTATTAGTAGTTTTATATAATTAATTTTCATAAGTTATAACATTTTTATATTGTAAAGTTATTTGATTATTAAAAGCGATTAATTAGTAATTTACCAATCATCTATATCAATTTACAAGTGTTGCTTTTTTACAACAAGTGTATATTTAATGGTATTATTTGACTTGTTCTTAGCAATATTGAGTTCAGTGAAACAAGTATTTTTGAACAAAATATTGATTATGCAAAATGAATTATTCCAATTTTTGACGAAGGCAAGTAAATCAGATCGTTTACTTTTTAATTTTATTGCTGGATTTATTTTATTTGGTGTAGCAGTTATAGTGTTAATGCTTGTAACGCAGCCAGCAAAATCTGAAGCAGATGCACGAATTATGAGAATTTTAGGTGTAGTAGCGTTTGCATTTACACTATTTGCTTTTGGTTGTATTTACTATGGAAAGAAAAAATCAGAACAGTTGTTAGATGCTTTTAAAAAACATCCTGAAAAGGTTTTGTGGGCGTATAAAATAAGAAGTCAAAGAAGAGGTATTATTTTTTATGGTGTGCATTTTAAAACCAATGAAGATAAATTGCATGGTGCTTTATTAAATAATGAAGCTGAAGCCGATAAATTACTTGAATTAGTAGCAGTTAGCTATCCGCATATTTTAGTTGGAAGTTCTAGTGAAAATAAAGCAAAATTTAAAGCTATGCTTAAGTAGAAAAACTTAATTAAAAGCGTTTAAAAATTTTAAGACTGCTGGTTTTCTTCGAGCTGCAATTGGAACTTTATCATCGTTAATCATTGTTAAACCATCTTGTATATTTCTTTCTATTGATTTAATAAAATAAGTATTTACTAAATAGGAATGATGTACTCGTAAAAAACTTTGAGATTTTAATATTTTCTCAAAATGTTTTAAATTCTTAGAAGACACATAACGACCTGCTTTAGTTATTATTTCTGTATAAGCTCCTTGTGCAGCACAATAAACTATATCTTCTATATTTAATAAAATTGTTTGTTCTTGATTTTTTACTAATATTTTTGATGGCATTTCTTCATCTGAAGACTTTTTATTTGTCTGAATTTTTGTAATAAGTTCGTTTAATACTTTTATTAATTCTAATGGATTAACAGGTTTTAAAAGATAATCGTATGCTTTTTGTTTTATTGCTTCGATAGCAAACTCTTTATATGCTGTAACAAATATCAAATAAAAAAAATCATCAGATAAACTATCTAGTAAATCAAAACCACTTCCGTCTTTCATTTGAATATCTAATAGAACAATATCTGGTTGTTCTTGACGAATAAGTTTTGCACCATCTAAAACGCCACTGGCTTCATCAATTTGGAATACCTCTGGAAAGTTGTGTTCGACCATAAGTCGAAGTCCATTTCTATTAGCTTTGCTATCATCAATTATAATTAATTTAATCATGATATTGGAATTTTAAGTTCAGCAATAAATTTATTGTCTTGTTGATGAAGCACAATATATTTTTCTATATTTTTATATTTTGGATAAGCACTTTGTAATCTTCCTAAAGTTATTTGCATAGCTCTAGAAACATGTATTTTTTGTTCTTGCTTTTCTTTACTTATACTTGAATTATTAATAATATTTATCAATATATAATTATATTCTGTTTTAATATTTAAGTCTATAATTTTTTCTTCATCTGTATTTTGAAATCCGTGTACAAAACAATTTTCTATAAACGGTTGCAAAATTAAAGATGGTAATAATAGTGCTTTATTTTTTTCATTACAAGTAATTTTTAAATCAACCTTATATTCTAAAATTTGCTCTTGTACTTGACAATATTGTATAATAAAATCGAGTTCTTTTTGTAGTGTCCAAAAATCATCAAATGTTGCATCTAACATATTACGAATCATTATAGAGACATCAGACAAATAAGCTGCACCTTTGTTTGGATCTGACTGATTATACAAAAATGGTTGTATAGCATTTATACTGTTATATATAAAATGTGGATTTAATTGACTACGATGTAAATCATTTTGCAATTGAGCCATTTTTAATTGTGTTTTTAAATATCGACTTCTGTTATACAAATAAGCTATTGCTAATATCAATATTATGAGTCCTAATAAAGATGCAAATATTATAGTCCGCCTTTTGTTTAAAGCTTGTTTTAGTTTTGCTTCTCTAATTTGAGCATCTTTTTTATCTACTTCATATTGTGTTTCTAATTCTTTAATTAACTTTAATTGTTCTTCTTCTTGAATACGATTTTTATACTCATTAGTAATTTCTAGTTTTTCTAGTGCTTTTTCATACATCGAAAGTTCTTTATATCTTAGGTAAGCTATTTCGTTCGTATTATATTTTAGAGACAATGGTAATGTTTTTGTCGTATCTGAAAATTGTTCTATCAATGCTATAGCATCTTTTTTCTTATCATTCCGTATTAACATATCAATTTTCAATACATTAAACATATTTTCATTATTAACATCACTATATTTTAAATATGACATTGCATTATTCAAGTATTTATCTGACAATGTATAATTGTTTATATCTTTATAGTAAATGCTTATTTGTAGTAATGTACTAAATGCCTGATTGTAATTTTTAATTTTAAGTGCTAAGTCCAAAGACTGTTTTGATAAACGAAGAAATTCCTTATCATACTCGTTATTATTTGGCTCTATTTTTTTCATATTTAAGTTATAAGCATTAGCAAAAACTAATACATTTAACTTTAAATCATCTTCTATAGTAATTGAATTAGCATCAATAATTTCTAAAGCTGAATACAAGTGTTCTTTTACTTTATTTAATTGATTTAGTGAAGCATATAAGCCAGCTAATTTATAATGTGCATCAACAATTAAGCTATAATTTTTAATATGTTTAGCTGTTTGAAGTGCTTTTAAAAAATAAGCCATTGCCTCATCAGACTTTGACATATTGGCTTTTAAACCACCAATTCGCATTTGAGCAATGCATACTAAAGAATCATTGTTACTTGCTTTAGCATACTTATATGAAATTAGAATATGATTTTCTGCTGTATCAAGAATGCCTCTATACATATACACTATACCTATAATACCATGTGCCTTAGAAAGTAGTTGATTGTTTTTTGTTCCAGTACTTAAGCTTAAGACCTTTTGAGCATATTCTTGTGCCAAATTTAAATCATACTCTTTGTTTAAATAGTTTATACTTAAATTTAAGAAAGAATCTGCTTGTTCTGTCTTTGAAAACACTTTAGAAGTATTTACTAATTTTTCAGTTTGTCCGTAAATTAAGCTACTGTGTAAAATTAGAACAACTATTATTATTGTATAAAACAAGTACCTTTTCTTATTCTTACCAACAATTGCTGTCATGTAACAAATTTAAAAAGATATATCAATAATCTAGAATAACTAGATTTATCAACAAGAACAATACTAATTAGAACTACATTTTTTCAAATCAATATCCATGATGATTGAATAATTGTTCTATAGCTGTTGCTTGCGTTGGATAATTGGTTTTAAGTTTATTCTTCAACAAAACAGGTGTATTTACATCTGTAGATAAAAGTTGATATACTTGTTTTATTGATATATTACTTACATTGTCAAATGTTTCATTAGTAGCATTGTCAAATAAATCGTAATACAAACCATAAATTATCCAATAACCACTAGTTGTATTTTCTTTCTCTGCATTGATTAAATAGTTTTCTTTTTGATAGGTTTCGTACAAACTTAAATATGAAAAATCTTCTGCCCAACCTTCTGACAATGCAATAATTCCTGAGTTTGGCAACGACTGATAACCATATCCTCCATTGGCAAAAATATAAACAATATAAGGCACCCAAAAATCATTACCAGCTTTTGCATAGTGAATAGCATGACCAAATTCGTGATGTATGGTTTCTATGGCACTAATTTTTATTACTGTTGCTTGTTGTTCTATATACGGTACTGTAATATCTGGTAAAATATCTTTTACAATTGGAGCAACTAAGTTGGCTAACTCTGGTGATAAGTTGATTAAATCTTCTAAAAATAAATTAATTGCAGCAGGATTGGTTTTGCTAATAACATTTAACATTGGTGTAGAATATGCATCGCTTAGCGTTTCTCCTTGATCTAACCAAAATATTAGTTTTTTATTAGGCAATTGCAATTGATTATTGGCAACCACTTGTTTTATTTGATAATAACTTACAAAAGAGGCAATGCTTGAATGCAGTTTTGAGTTTTTAAAATTACTACCAATACTTATTTGCATATTGGTAAACGCACATGAAGTTTTAAATCCTAATGAAAAAGTATTTGGATTAACCACAGCTCCAAGATTATTGATATTAAAAGTGCGTACTTCAATTTCGTTATTGTTAAACTGAATTAAAACTTCTATAGTATCTGAATTAAAATAACTAGCATCTATATAAAAGTTTCCGTCTGCATCTGCAAAACTTGAATTGATATTATTTTGATCTTTAACTAAAACTTTAACGCCTTGCAGTGGTAAATTTTCTTGTGCAATTGGATCATAGTATTCAATATTTCCGTTAATGACTTTACTAGCAACTCTTTTATTGGTAGTAGCAATATTTCTATAATCTACAACATCATAATTATAGTTGCTTAAATTAAAAGCTCTAGGAACTATAGCATAAAACACACCATATTGATTAGTATGTGTTGTAGTATAATTTAGATTTTTATCTGGAACTGCATCAAAATTATGGTCGAGTAAAGTAATGCCATTTTGCTCTAAACTTTCTATTTCTTTATATGATTTTATTTTAAATTTAACTTGTCGATGTGTATAACTGAATCTTCCATTCGGATTTTGAACAATACTTGGATTAGCTTTTCGTTGGTTAATCAATACTTCACAGCTATCTTGAGTAATTGGCACCTTACTACTATTATCATTTTTACTACAACTCCACATTATTAAAGAAATAATAGCAATTGTAAATAAGTTAAAAAATCGCTTCATAGCTTAAATATAAGCATAATTTGCAAAGAAAATAAACACAAAAATTTAAGGAAAAAATTTTGCGGAGAGAGAGGGATAATTATTTAACTCCTATCCTATTGTTGCTCAAATACTTGCTTTGTTGAGCTTTTTTATTCTTTGTTTTTTTAGTTATCTAATTATGTTATATCATTTTCGTTGGCTTCGTTTTCACTAAGCATTTTTTTGATGTTTTTGTTTAAATTTATAGCAGCCAATACAGCTAAAACAATATAAGTTATAAATATTAAAATTTTTAATACAAAAAGTATGACACCAAAACCTTCAAACTTAAAATCAGCAGACGATACATATAATACCAATTGCGATATAAAAAACAAAGGCACTATTGCTTCGTTAACATCTTTCATTAAAAGTTTACGATACTCTTTTCTTTTTCCTTTTTGGGTTATATTGGCTTTTACAACAAACACAACTACCAACCATATTATAACATATATAAGTATTGGTGCTAAGGTGATGATAGTTATTGCATTCATTGTTTTAATTTACGATTCGCTTCGTAAGCACTTTTAGCTTTTTTATTCTTTGTTTTTTTCGTTATTATTTCTTTTGGAATCTCGCTTTATGTCTTCATACTTGTCTGCGACACACTCTGTAATATATTTTTTATTATCATTTAAAGTTTTGTAAAAAGAATTTATACAATGTTCGCTCAATCCACTCTTCTTTATTTTCAAAGTTTTTTCATCAATTACCCTATACATCTGCATTTTAGTATGAAAAATTTGAAGTTTATTTACATTATATATCTCTTTTTCTTTCATTGTTTGTTTATTTAGGACTGTAATAGTTACGCCATAATCACTTATGAAATATTCAAATTTGTACACTTTTTCATGATCTTGTATTCTAATTACCATAACTATCTATTTATTACATTAGGAAATCTTTCTATTATAAAATCCATCAATGCCTTTTCTAGTTGGCTACTGTTTGCATTTTTTGTTTTAGGTTCTCTAATGCCTGTTAAATTTTCAAACTCTATAGCTAATACTTTAAACATATTTATATTTGTAGCTATACTCATTTTTTCAATAACTTCAGTACTAATTCTTTTCTTATTACTGTTTAGTTTTATACTTAGATTTTGAGAATTTTTATAACGCATTTCTTCTGCTACATCAGATTGTTTAATGCCCTTTTTGAGCAAAAAACTTCTTAATACTTCTGGAACATTCATGATTATTTTGTCCTCATTTTCCATATTTTCAAAGTAAGCGTTTCCTTTCATGAGCATAAAGAGTTTGTAAGCAAAGTGTTATTTTTGTAATTTTTTATTTGTTTTTATGAAAGCAATTCATTACATTTGTATCAAAATCGATACAATCAACTCAATTATGACACTAAAAAATGATACCAAAAACGCAGAAGACGGGCTTTTAGACCTAAAATTTAACATTCATTATAGAATGTCTAAAAGAACGCAGGTAAAAAAGAAAGCTATCATGGCTTTTGTGCAACGCCAAACCAAAACCTCTATGGCTACCATAAAACGCCATATCTATTGCAAAGCCGATGATACTTACAGAGTAAACTACGACATCATCAAAGCGTTTGCACAGGCATTAAAAATTGAAGACATTACCGAACTCGAAAATCCTACAGTATGAGTGTAGAAAAAGTAAATAAGATAAGAGAAATGCAATTAGAACTTTTACAACACTTAGAAAGCATAACGCTTTTATATGTAGAAGCGACCGAAAGCATAGAGGGTAATGCATATGTCCACGAATTAGATAGACTGAATTTAAAACTACGAGAAACTACTGCATTATGTGATATAGTTATAGGAAAAATTAATTGGGTAGAAGCGATAAAAAACAATAACAAATGAAAGAAGAAGCTCATGTTGCGATAGAAAATATACGCGTTTTTTTAATGAACTTAGCTATTAGAAAAACATATACAAAAAATAAAATAATGAGTGAAAAATCACAAATAAATAAAGTAGAAGAAATAATCAAAGATTTAAAACTCATTGAATTAAAAATAGCTGAGGTACAAATAGAATGTGAACATTTAAAATTCAATGAACATGCTATTTTTCGTTTTGGTTTGCTTAGAAGACAGATTAACAGAAGTATAAATCATGCTCGAAGAGCAATATACTTTTTACAAAAATAAAACAATGAAACTCTACCAAAAAATAAAACACGAGTTAGCAGAAATTAATAAAAAGTTGGTGGTTATTGGTACACTCAACGAACATTATAAACTACTGGGCGTTCCAATGCCTAAACATTTACAGAAACAAAAAACGGCTATTCTACGCCAAAAAAACGCACTTACTAAACAAGCAGAAAAAATAGAAAAGGACTTTTGCAACTTAGTACCAATGCGTGTAATTATGGACTTAATCCAAACTGGAAAATATTTTGATTTATGAAATTCCTACAACAAAAAATTACATTATACAAAAATGTATTTGATAAAACTGGCACAGAAACAACGGTACAAGAGGCACTCAATCAAATACAACAAGCAGCTGCATTACTCAAGTTGCAAATAAAAAATATTCGTGGCGAAAAAGACAAGGATAAAAAAGGGAAGCTAAAACAAGAACTACCAGCAGTTACATTTAGTGGTAGCTTTGAAAAACGAAGCAAAGATAAACTAACTACCTATTCACACATCTATTGTGTAGATATAGACAAATTAGATATACCAAGGTTGTTAGATTTAAAAACACAATTGCAAGACAATAGTAGAGTGTTAGCGGTATTTATTTCACCATCTGGAAACGGACTTAAAATTCTTATTCCTACAGAAACTACAGCAGATGAACACGAGGCGATATTTCCAATGTTGCAATTTTGGTTCAAAGACTTATACGATGTAGAAATTGATATAGCATGTAAAGATGTTTCTCGTTTGTGTTTTCTAAGTGATGACGATACGATATATATCAATCCTAACGCAATACCTATCAATAAATCTTGGATAACTACACAAGAAATGCCTACACAAACAGCTAACGAAGTGCAAGACATAGACAGTAGGTTAAATGAAGTTCGCAACTTCACCGATAAGAAAAAACAGTACTACGATGGAAACCGAAATGAGTATATACATTTGTTCGCTAATAACTGCAATCGCAAAGGCATAACACAAGATGAATGTTTATATTATTGTTTCAATAATTTTAACGACAGCCCGCAAACCGAAATTACTCGTACTGTAAAGAGTGCTTACAAACACACAGAAGAACACGCTAAATACGAAAATAAAAAATCGTCCAAAAATAAAAAGGGAAAACACAAAGACAACGATCTAGATGTTGGTACTGGTGATAAGTTTTGGAAACAGTCTACAAGAACAAATAAATCAACAGGAGAAACATACAACCAATACACTTTTGTTTATAGATATGCTATAGCGTTTTTAACAAAAAGAGGTTTTTACAAATTTAAGGTTGGTGATAAATATGAACTAATACATGTACAGGACAATGTAATTGAAATGATTTCTGAAACATATATTAAGGAGTATCTACTTGAGTTTTTAAAAACTGATATTAATGATGAAAAAATACAAGTATATGAAATGTATATGAGAGGTGCTAGAACTTACATCTCAAATACACTATTCCTTTCTTTGCATTACTTCAATCCTACACTGCGAAGAGATACAAGAAATACAGCATTTGTGTATTTTAAAGACAACTATTTAGAAGTGTCAAAAAATGGTGTTGAGGTAAAAAAGTATAGCGAAATGAAAGGATATATTTGGAAAAAACAAATCATAGATTTTAATCTTAATTATACAGAAGATTTCGACTGTGATTTTACAAGATTTTTAGAGTACGCCATTACTGGTATTAATAGATATGCTACTGGCGAAGACTATATAGAAACAGAAACAAAAAAAGTTTTAAGCATTAGTACAACAATTGGTTATTTGTTGCATAGATACAAAAATCCAGCACTAACAAAAGCCATTGTAGCAGTAGATAAAACCATTCGTAAAAATAGCTACGAGCCAAACGGACGAAGTGGAAAATCTTTATTATCAAAAGCATTAGGTAAGATGCTCAATAGTGTTATTATTGATGGTAAAAACTTTAAGTTCGATTACGAATTTTCGTTCCAACAATGTAATGTTGACACAGAAGTAGTCAACTTCAACGATGTGCTTAAAAACTTCGATTTTGAGCGATTATTCGGAATGATTACAGAAGAATTTACTTTTGCAAAAAAAGGTCGTGATAGCGTTACTTTACCTTTTGCAGACAGTCCAAAATTTTATATTTCTACTAACTTTTCTTTGCGTGGCGATGGTGATAGCGTAATTGGCAGACAACAAATAGTTGAGTTTACCAATTACTTTAACAACAGCCATACGCCACACAAAGAGTTTGGTAGAATGTTTTTTGATGACTGGGATACAGAAGAGTGGAATAAGTTTTATTCCTATATGGTAAATTGCTTACACAGTTATTTAAAATTAGGATTAATAGCATTTCCTGTAGAGAACTACGCAACCAATAAATTTATAGACAGCTACGGAAGCGATGTCTTAGAATGGTTACAAGATTATATATTAGTAGATAATGAATATAACAAAAAAGAGATTTTTCAAAAAATGGGTTTGGAGTTTAAAAATGTAGAACGCTGGAAGCCGAACACATTTAAGAAGTGCATTGATAGCTTTTGTCAAATCTCAGATTTAGAACTTAATGCACACGCTACCAGTGCAGATGGTCGCATCAAACGCAACGGAATAGAATATTATACTTTTACTAATATAAAACAACAATAGTATGAAAATTTTAAAAATGCCAGAAGGTTTCATTTTTGACACTGAAAACCCTAACAAAGTAGAATTTAATCCAGGTCCAAAAGGAACCAAAACTCCATTGCATTACTTGACAGAAGAAAATACAGTTTGGGAGTTTCTTTCCAAATATTTTAAGTCAAAATCGGAAGTACAACATCCAATTTTTAAAAATTTTACCAATTCGTACTTCACTAGCATTGGTTAACGAAATAAAACATTACACATTAATTAATCATAAAACAAACAACATGAAGTATTCAAAAACAGAAAAAGAAGTCAAAAGCATTAGGGTACATGACAGCAATTGTATCGGTTGCAAAAAAACAGGAAAACATATGATGCTATCATATACCGACCATGATTCAGATGAAATAATAGATTTGTTCTTAAATAAACAACAAGCTGAAGACTTTATAATTCAGATAAAAAAAATACAAAACGACAATAACAATGGAAGCAATAAAAAAAAAAAAAAATTGAAGAGTTCTTACAACGCAGAAGAGAGTACGAAATATCTATCCTAAAGTTAGATTTCCAAATCTATGACGAGATAGTATTATGCTTAGATGATTTTATCGCTAATAACACAGAGTGGAGTAGGCGATATTCCGAAAAATTTAAATACGATATACTAGTCATATCTAGCGTAGATTTGGCAAATGCAAGACAATACACAGGAGATATAAATGAAACATTTTCAATCATAAAAACAAAAGATAACCAAATTTTTGGTTATCACAGAACCATACAAGGGAATGCTATATTGTGGGATAGTGGTAACGGTCAACGCTTTTTTAATTATAAAAAAAATGAATTTTTTACGGATATAGATGCTCAACTCTTTTTTGAATTCTTAAAACTTTACCATTCAAAAGACAAATTCATTCTTAAAAAATCGGACTGGTAGACAAGCAATAAATAACATATTTACTAATATAAAACAACCAACAAAATGAGCAAACGAAAACTACCAGAAATCTATTTAGATAAAATTAAAAAACTTGAAGAAAAAAGGGAAACTAACATTAATAAATATATAATTCCAATAGAAATAAAAATACAGGACGAAAAAGATAAAATAAAAAAATACTATAGAAAAAAAGGTCTACTATAAAAAACAAACAATATGAAATTTAATAAATGTTTAAACTGTATTCACTTTAACAAAGTAACTAAAACTACAGGTGAGTGTAGTTTTTTACAATCATTACACAACTATAGGTTTGCATATAATCAAACAGAAGATATTAATTTTAATACTACAAAAAAAATACAAAAACCGCATGTATTAAAATACATGATATGTGATAACCACGAAGCCAAACTATAACACCAGTATAAACGCTCGTTTTAATGGCGTTTATACTCCGTTATTCGCACCAATCACCAACACAAACAAAAATACGCCATTCTAAGAACTTTTAAATAAAACAATATGGATATTACAACTTTAAACAAAGCTAATGAGCTTAACGAAAGAATAATAGAATTAAGCAAAATGTTAGAGCATATTCAATGGGCTGTAGATAAAAATGAAACTACACCTATGAAAATAACTATTGCTATTAGAATTGACATTGGAGTATATAGGGAAAAAACCATAGAACTACAACCAAAAGATAAGCTAATTCCTACTTTAATAAAGGAGATAACACAAGCTCGTAATCAAGTAGTAAACGAGTTCAACGCTCTATAATATGCTTAATTAAAAGAAAATAGCGACGATAGTCGCCACCTATTTTAACTCGCTCTTTTTTTTTGGAGCGAGTTTTTATTTTTTTTCAGAAGTCCGATGTCCGTTTTTTCGTCCGTTTTTTTCGGCGGTTCTATTACCTCTCTCTCTTTTTTTTACTTACTTTAGTAAGCAATTAATAAGATATTTTTTGGACTTTTGGACTTAAAACACACAAACCACAGTAAATCAACTACTTATCCAGTCCATTTGTCAGTCCAAAAGTAGTCCAAAGCAGTCCATTAGTCCAAAATAGGTATAGCGTAGCCAATATTTACAATATCTTATTAGTTTACAATGGTTTACGCAAAATAAGCAAAATTGCAGGGTAAAAAATCAGTCCAAAACAAAAGTGGACTAGTCCAAATTAATTTTACCATTTTCGGACTGCATAACTTATTGTATATCAGTATATTATAAGTCTCAGTCCAAAAGTCCACACAAAAACAGTCCTAAAGGACTACACAGTGTGCATACATTTACATAGACTTATTACAGATTCATATTTGGAGTGTAGTTTTTGCAAGGGTATTGCAAGAGTGCTAATATACCTAGACTTTTACCAAAAACAACAGCATGACAAAAATTATAGGAAAAGTTGTAGAAGCAGGTACAGGCGAAGCACTACCGTTTGTAAATATATTCATACCTAAGAGCGGTTCTAACTTAGAAGTTAAAACGGTGAGCGGTGTAGGTCAAGTAGGAACGACCAGCGATGAAGACGGCGACTTTGAAATTACGATGCCAGAAAACGAGTTTATTTTGGCGTTTACTATGATTGGTTATAAGCCAAAGTTAGTAAACACTAAAAGAAACCGCAATACTGGAGAAATTCAAGTAGAATTGCAAGCAGATGATGAATTAGCAGAAGTAGTCATCACAGCACCAAGAGTAACGCCAAAGAAAAATAACAACACACTGTATTATATACTGGGAGGTTTAGTGGTATTAGCTATACTGGTTTACTTTTTACGAAAAAACAACGGTAATAAACCAATCATAGATTTAGTATGATAGATTTATTAGCAAACAAAACAAGGCGTAAACGCATCACGACCGATGTTACAGAAGACGAGCAGGCATATTTGAATGCTTTGTTAGAATGGCGTAAACAGCAAGGTTATACCAATTCAATGGCAGAAATGATTAGGCAAATGATGCACTTCACAGTTACAAAGCAATATGCAACAGCTAAGTTTGCTATGCCAACAAAAGCAGAACTAACCAATATACTTAATAAATCTAGCGATGATAAAGAATTTGAGAATTAAATACATAGTCATTGTATCAGCACTAGCATACTTGTTTTATCGTTTGTTCGGTTCAAAAAAAACAGCAGATATGAGTAGATTTTTTGCAGTAAACAGCACTAATAAACTGCGTGAATGTGATGCTTTCGGTTGCGGACACTTTGGAGCTTCACGAAGTGGTGGCACTCGCACACACAAAGGCATTGACTTTGTAGCAACCGAAAACCAAAGTATATACGCACCTTTCGAGTGTAAAATTATTCGTTATGGACAACCTTATGCAGATGACAGCAAATACAAACTCGTAGAAATTGAAAGCACAGACGGCGTTTACAAAGCCAAAATCATGTATATAAAAGCATTATACAGCGTAGGAAAAGTAGTAAAAAGAGGTGAATTGCTTGTAAACGCTGATAATATTAGTAAAAAGTACGGTGCAAGTATGACAAATCATGTTCACTTTGAATTGTATAAAAATGGTATACTCGTAAATCCAACAAACTATTTCGTATAAATAAATAAACAGTATATGACAGATAACGACATTTTAGATTTGCTCAATCAAACCAAATTGGAAAACGAGCAGTACCAACAAGATATACAAACTATTATTCAAGCAATATACAAGGTGTTGCAATCACTAGGACTAATACAAATACTTAACAGCGACACAGAAGTAAACATCGGACGGCTAATACCTCAAATCATGGGAAAATTAGCAAGCGGTGAACTTTCACAAAATGTAGCACATTTAAAGGCACTATTGCCACTGTACGATAAGTATAAACACTTAATTCCAAGCGATGGCAAAGAAATCACGACAGGAGAAACTAAACCTAATTAAAGAAATCCGTAAACCAAAAAATATGGCAACAGATAAAGACAAAATAGAAGAAGTCGAAGTCGTAAACGATAACGATACTTCTGTAAACGAGCTAATGAAAGAGTTTGAAGTACCAAAGGTGTCTAAAGAACCAGCACAAGACATTAATAGTGATGATTTTGAAGCAGTAAACGAACCAGAAGTAAAAGTAAACGCCAAAGACTTTGATAAAGATAAAATTGAAGATGTAGCAGAAGAACCAATAAACACATCAAATTTACTAAGTGTAGAAACTTCTGCAGCACTTATTGTAGGTACATTTGACTTTACGCAACAGGCAGTTTTAACAGCACTGCACAACTGGAAAACAAAGAATAAATTTGACAGTTTAGATGACTACGAATTTGCCAAACAAGCATTTAAAGAAGTTGAAAAAGGTATTGCAGATATTCGTACATTAGACTTGTCAGACCAAGCCAAAGTGCGTATACTGGAGCGTGTAAAACAAAAGGTAGAAGCACTGCCTTTAACCAACGATGAATTTACAGAATTAGAGCAATCACTAATACTTATTTTAAGAGATATGCCACAGTACCAACTAGGACCCAATACAGCAATTATAATGTCGTTAATAAAAGTCATGGGTGGTCGTGTTCTTGATGTATTTACTGATTAATTATGCTTAATGACCAGTTTAATATAATTATAATTTGTGGTGCAAAAGGCACAGGCAAAACTACCTTTGCAATAGAATTGCTATCTAAAAGTAAACGCAAAACAGCTATAATAGATATGCTGGATCATCAAAGCTACAGGCACATACCAATAATGCCTACAACGCATTTGGCTGCTTGGAAAACTGGAATATACCGTTTAATATCAAGTGAACCACTTAGTTTACTTGAAGAAATAAACAACAAAGTTTGGGACGCAAACCTTATTTTAGAAGATGCACATAGATACCTATCTCAAAACATGAGTAAAAACGAAATCCGTTTATTTTACGAGAGCAAACAACATGGTTTTGATATAGTAGTCATGTATCATGCGGTGTCGCAAATTCCACCAGACTTATATCGTATTTCAGATAAACTGGTACTTTTCAAAACAAAGGATACATTCAAATCAAGTACTTATAATAAATTCTATAATAAAACAGAAATTGAAAATGCACACGCCAAAGTAATGCGTTCTAAATCACCACATGCCAAAACTGTAATAAACCTTTAATATGGAAGATAAACCAGTAATAAAAAGTTATTCAAAACGAGAGTTAATAGATATGTACGGAACTACATATACTACTTTTTATACTTGGGTAAAAAGAGCTGGAATTATCGACGAATTAAAAGACTATGACAACATTAGGGTATTTACGCCAAAAGAGGTCGAATTGATATTTAACAAACTGGGTGAACCAAACAATTAACTTTACTTCATATTATTTCTATTTATTTACTAACACCTAACGACAATTACAAAGTAGGTCGTAACCCTATATTTTATTTGTAATTCAATTTATAAAAAAAACGACATGGGCAAAAATGCAAAAGAAATCTTAATCACATTCGTAATCGTGTTAGTAGCGAGTGTTATAGCTCAACTTCTAGTTAAAGAAGTTGCAGAAAATGGTGAAGTAAAAAGAAAACTAGCCATAGGTAAGAAAGATTAATCACATTAAAATTTAGTTTAAATGAAAAAACAATTTTTAGATACACAACAAGCAATAGAGCTAATGGAAAAAGAAGCTCACAACCTAAGTCGTTTCGACGGCGATTTAGTGGACTATTTAGGAGAGTATGATGATTATACTGGTGATGGCGACGACTTATTAGATTTTGAAGGTGATGCGAAATCTTTTGTTTCCGAATTAAGAAGTATTCGTTCACCAAGAATTATCAATTTAACAGTACAAAACACAAATACTACAGATGAAGAGTTTTATTTGTTTGGTGGCTTAAAAAACAGAGTTGAAAACGGAACTGTACCTAATGGTTTAATTTACCAAACTGGAGCTAATAACTCAGTTGCAGGTAATATCTTAACAGTATCTTGTTCGCCAACTCCATTTGAATTATTAAGAAGATTTTTAGCTGAAAATCCAGCTAGAATCGTAGCAATTAAAATGTCATCTACAACACCACTTCAAATTGAAGAACCATTTGATGTGGAAGTTCAATCGCCTTTCAACAAGTCAATGAAAACTTTCCAAATCAATCCAGCTTCTTACCAAAACGAAAATACTTATCGTGATGGTATGGTTACAATTGTAGAAGCATTCCAAGTTGATGCACAAACACAAGTTGCAATGAAAGTATTAGCTAACTCTACACTTAGATTAAGCTTGTATTTTGGTGGCGTAATGAACATAGCCAAAGCAATGCATAAAAAAGCAGCTAAGGCACACGGAAACTTGAGTGATAGACCAGCACTGAATCAGTATTATGCAGTGAATAACAAAGCACAAAGATTGATTGGTACACCATCTATTGCAATGGTTGGCGGTTAAAACTAGTATTTTGACGAATAACAGTAAGTGCCTCTCTCATCTTGAGAGGGGCATTTTTATAAAACAGTAAAAAATAAGCAATGATATTTCATCATACCATACTTAATGCACTCGAAATGAACCATGATAATCTAAAACAGATTTTAGAAACTTATGGTGTTCCAGTGTTTCCAGATGTGCCAAATTTAAGAAGTGTCATTTACGAAAAGCAAATGCCGTTCTTACAAGATTTGGACGAATTTCATATCCAACCTATGCTACATCAAATCGTAGCATTGGAAAATTTTGGCGGTAAGTTTAAAGCTAAAAGACAAGAAAAAAAAGCTGGCAGACAAAACATAAAAACAATGGCTTCTGCTCAAGGCATCAGCAAAAAAGATGCTAAAAAACTCTACCACCAACAAAATGCTGGTGTAGTTAATTTGGACAATGCAAGTGCTGCTCAAGTACTTGCACAGCTACCGCAAAAAGAGAGAATAAAAACTACTTTATCTGCACTTGACAAAGCAAATAACGCACTTGGTTGGACATCAGTAGCCACCAACGCATTAGGTGCTTTAACAGACGGCACTAAGTTCGGTAACGCCATGCAAAAAATTGGCTATGCAACAGACACAGCAACAAATGCATTAGGCACAGCACAAGATGTAGTAGAAGACAATAGCGGTTACTATATTAATGAAGATGGAGAACTAATAACAGGTATTAATCCTAATTCAAACAACAAAGAGGACCAAGACGAAAAAGAAAAAAACGACAAACTAATTATGTATGTCGGTATTGGTGCCGTTGTATTATTAATTGCTTATTTGACATTTAATAAACAATAATATGAGTGAAAAAGAATTTTTATCAAAGTGGGCGAGTAAAGTAAAAATTTCAATTACGACTGAAGATGGAAAAACTGTTGCGTTTCAAATATTTGACAAAACTAATAATAAATTAATAGGAATATACAAAACAGGTTCAGCAGATGCATTAGCAATTGATGTGGATTTACAAAAATATTTTGATAAAAAAGAAAAAGAAAAAAAACAAAAAGACTGGTTAAAAATTATAGCATTGGTTGTTGTTGTCTTTTTAATTTATAAGTTCTTTAATAGAAAAAAAAGGTAAGCGGTGAATATCTATTACTGTGAAAGTACAGGTCGTAATTCTGTGGCTTCTGTGCATCGCAGAACTGGAGATATTTATATTGATTTACCACAGTGGAGAAAACTAAAACCAGAGCATCGCTTTTTTGTATTGCTACACGAGTACGGACATCATGTACTCAATAGCAAAGATGAATTAGCCGTTGACCAGTGGGCGTTTAATGAATATGTTAAAAAAGGGTACTCATTAAAAGAAGCCGTTTTTGCACTTAGTAAGGTGTTGACAGGAAACAATCCAGAACACGCATTGAGAGTTAAGGCACAACTTGAAAGAGCCATATTACAAGATAAAAAAGAGCAAGCAATGATAAATTTAAATACACACGGCGACGAATTTTCTCACATCTCTGGACGCAGAAAAGCAAAAAAAGCTAGAAAGCAAAAAAAGAAAGATGCTAAGGTAGATTTGAAAATTAGAAAACGCGAAGCTCGTGTAGTGAAACGAGAAGGTCGTGCAGAAAAAAAACATGCAACTGCCAATCAAAAAAATGCAGAAGCAGAAGCACGACTAGTCCTAGCTGACCAAGGTATAGCAATGCCTACTAGAGCTGCATCAATTGGCGGTGCAATCACAGGTTTGATAGGTCAAGCAGTTGGTGCTGTAACAGGCGTACCAATGCCAGTTGAGCCATCTTACGACATACCAGCTACGCCAGTGTATGACGCACAAAATGAAGCAATGCTTAACCAAACAGCATTTGACGAAACAGGAGTAATTAACGCACAGCCACAACCACAAATGTTAAATACACCTTTTAGCAACTCTCGTATGGCATATGAAGAGCCAATATATGATGAGCCAATATACGAACCTAGAAGTATAGAAACACCAGCACCTACTAAGGAACAAACCGATAAGAAAAAAGACAATATGATGATGTATGTAATTATTGGAGCGGTGGCATTAGTTGCTGTAGTATTCATTATTAAAAAATAAATATGACAAAGCAAAATCAAAAATACATTAAAATAGGATTGTTACTTGCACTTTTAGGTATTATTATTTATTTAATGCTTTTACCATTCAAAAAACGCAACAAGGAAAAAACAGGTGAGCAGCAGTTTTTAATAGACGAAGCTGACAAAGCAAAAGAGGGCGAATTTAAAACCGTTGGGACACAGTTTGGAATATCTGAAAAAGATGCACAAAACTGTAACCAAGTGGCTTATAAACTAAACGATAGTTTGTATCAGTGGAATGTGCTAGGCATTGGCATACAGTGGAATTGGATAGGCGATGATGACGATATTACGATTGCACAATTAAATAGAATAAAAACATTAAAGGCGTTACAGTGCGTTAATTATTATTTCAAAATTCATAGAAAAAATAATAATGCAAATGTAGCACAGGAAGTTAAGGAACATTTAGGCACTAAGGTAAGTACCAAAAACTTTAGTTCCGATATGGTTTCATGGTTAAACATCATATCAAAACAAGCATCATAGTATGGGATTATTATTAGGAGGACTTACGAATATTTTTTTAGTCATTGGCTTCATTGTACTAATATTTGTGTTTTTTATATTTTATATGCTTTACAAAGTAATTGCATCATGATAGCGACACTTACACCAATTGTGCTACTAGTTTTAGAAGTTTTAGGAGCTGTAACAGCACTTTTATATATTATTTATGAATTAAAAAAAATAAAATAAATGGCAAATATAAAATTAGTAGAAGATATTTTGAACGGCGACATACCACCGATTGAAGTTAAGGTACAAAGGCAAGGATTAATTGAAGTAGCTATTGCAGTTATTGCAGTAGCATTTGTGATAAAGTTAATATGGAAAAAGTAACTAAATGGATAAAAGCGAACTATCTATTAGTTATAGTAACAGTTATTATATTAATTATAATTTATATTAAAATGAGTAGAAATAAAATACATGATGCGGTTAACAATAAAAATGTCAGAGCATTTTTAGATATGCTTCAGTTTTCTGAAGGCACTGCTAGTAAGAGCAACGCATATGCTGTATGTTATGGATATTCGCATACCATTAAAGACTTTTCCGACCACCCAGCCATTACTGGTGAATGGACTGGCAAACGCCTACCAGATAGTATGTGTAAAGGTGCAGGAATTACACCGCCTTGCAAATCTACAGCATCTGGAGCATATCAAATTATAAAGCCAACCTGGCAAAAAATAAAAACTAAACTTGGTTTAAAAGACTTTTCTCCAAACAGTCAAGATTTAGCAGCTGTACAGCTCATAAAAGAGCGAGGTGCTTTAGATGATATTATTAATGGCAATATTTCAGAAGCTATTAATAAATGTCGCAAAGAATGGGCTTCACTGCCTAATGCAGGTTATGGTCAAGGTGAAAAAACACTAGCAAGTTTAATTTCTAATTATCAAAACAACGGAGGTAATATAGCATGAAAGCACTACACTTTATTCAAGACCACTGGGAAGAAATCGGAGGCATTATTTTCTACCTACTACTAATCACTAAGATTGTAGTAAACATGATACCTACTAATAAAAACAAGGACATCATATTGAAAATAATAGAGGCAATAGACAGTTTGTTTCCGAACAAATCAACGCACGGAGAAAAACATATTATTAAAAAAGACAAATCAAAACTTTAATTATGTCAACAAGAAAAATTAAGTGCAAACAGCACACAGGTTTAAAAAGAGATGGCTCTTTAAAAAAGGGCTATCGCTATGTAAAAGGCGGTAGAATAGTAAAAGCAAAATCTACTACTACTGCTAAGAAAAAAACAAGTACTAAACGAAGAAAACGCAGATAAATGGAAAGAGTAGCTTTTGAAAGCTTATTAGTTGCCGAAAATTTTATTTTCATCAATAGATTAGTAGTACAAGTAGGCGGTAAGAAAAAGGGCGGTAAATCGCAGGATATAAGCGAAATTTTAAGCATTTGGGAAAATGACAAAACGCGTGTAGAAAATGCTTACCATACGCTAAAAATTACTAGGGAACAAAGAGCCAAAAACTTTTTTGCGTTCGTAGCTCAAATACCAGCCAAATGGAAAATCATTATAGATTTTCTAGCTCAAACACCACACATCAAAGAAGAGGTTCAAGATGCTATTGATTTTATTGATGACCTTTTTCCAATTTTTAAAAAGTAATTAGCAATGCGAATAGATCCAAAGGGAACGCCAGATGTAAATGAACCAGTAGCTACCGACTACAAAAGTAATTTATTGGGCGTACCATACAATAGCACTACTGAAAACTTGTTAGACTGGATAGGAAAAAAACTAGACAGTATGAGTGGTGGCGGTGATAGTGTAGCTGTAGAAGAACTAAAGAAACTATTGCAAGGGCTTCAAACTATTTCTGCTGAAAACAACAACAAAGACTGGTACATTGATGCTGAGGGCGTTTGGCGTTTTGTGGAGAAATTTAATACCATTTTTGGCGATGGAACGGCAAATAATTTCACCTTGATTAATCCATTTCCAGCGAGTAACGGACTTGATGAAACTAGATATTGGGGTGTGTTAGCCAACCCTTACAATTTTCAAGCGTTTGGTGTAAAAACAGAAACCTACAGACTAGATGGAAATCTAAATAAAAGTTCCGTACAAACGGAAACAGGAGGCGTAACGCTTAACTGGTCAACAAGTGGAACTATTTTAACTTTTACGGTCAATATACCATTGGCATTGTTAGAACTTACAATGTTTGGCACATATACGCTTAGTAGTGCTACAGTTACAGCACTAAGTAATAATTCGTACTTAGACCAAAATGGGACACACCAAGCGTTAACACTGGTAAGTGTGGTTAAGAGTGGCACAAATATTATAGCCACACTGCAAATTGATAAGAGTACAGTAACGACACTAGGCAGTGCTTTTACACACGACTTTACAGTAGCGTTTGATTTTAATGCGACTAAAAGAATTGCTTATAGATTCTACCGTATTGGCTCATTTGGTACTGGCTTTCAAATAAACACCAGTGGTAGTGCCAATATAGCATCTAGCATACAAAATATGCCTGTGTCAGCTGTACCGTTTTTACAGCATACGCAAATTGTTAATGCGATGCAACCTACCAACCAACCAATAACATACTTAGATGTATGCAGTGAACAAACAGGCAAAGAAACTTATTCTTTGTTTTTGAATAAATTTAGGTATTTGTTTGTTCGTTTCTTACCAACTACTACAGATGCTGTTGCCAACGGATTTTTTATTGACAGCAACAAAAAACTATTCTATAGTTCAGCAGGATACAAACCAAATGAAAATATACTAGAGCGTGGAGAAAAAAGCTTAATAAATATTTTCCGTGAAGACATGTTCTTTTTTATCGGAGAACAAAACACACAGATAGAAATTACAGTAATTATATAAATTAAAAAAATGAAAAAAACAATTATTTTACTATTATTATCACTTAGCTTTATTTTTGTAAGTGAAGCACAAACACAAAAAATTATTTCCAAACGCAATGGTTTCTTGGCAGGATTAAAAGATGTATCTATTGATACGCTTAATGGCGGTGATATGCTTATGTATAACTTTTCACTTGGAAAGTGGATAGCTACCAGTGGAAATGGCAACGGTAACGGAAATACTAATAGTACAACTATAAATTCTACTTATGATTTTCCAGCAGATGTAAGTTTAACTAGTGCAGATAGCAATTTATTTGTAATGAATGTTGGCGGTAAAGCGGTTGTGGCTGATACATGTTGTAGAAGTATGGGGCAACCCTCTAAATTTGCAATTAAAATAGACCAACTTTATACAATACCAACGCAGGACATTTATTATTTAATTATAAATACAAATCCAACAGTTGGGGACTATTTGCTTATTGAGGGCTATAATGCCAATCAAACATTTAATTTTACTACTACTCAAAACAATGGAACTGATGTAATAGTAGGAGCAAGTCTGAATGAAACACTTAACAATTTAGCAAACACTATTAATAATACTATATATTCAGAGTTAGAAGTAATACACCGTCAAAATAGTGATACAGTTTGGTTTTTTGCCACAGGATATTCTACTTATGAAAATACGGTAAATCAAATTGCATTTAATGGTTCTATGGTGGTTTATGGATTTCATTATCAGTATGGTCAAAACACAATAGAAAACTGTATGTATTATGATATATTTAATTACACTAATAACAATTATAATACATCTATTTATTACCAATCATTTATAAAAAATTCACATTTACCTAATGCTAAGGTAGATATTTCTGGAAATTATTATTTTGTAAACAGCACGGCAGAACTTGCAGTCGATATTGCTTATTTGATTGATAGTTTGTATAGTTATCATATAACTGCCACCGCTTCAAATGATACTATATATATAACTTCAGTGGGCAATGAAAATGGGTATCTTAATATAAGTAATTCTTGTGGTTATGGCGTTATTTTAAATTCATTTCAGCAGCAATATGGTTCAGCTGGAAGTCCGCCACATGTTGGCTATCCAATTTTAGGCGTTTTACAAAGTGTAGACGGTGGAATAGCTAAGATTTATAATACAAAGTATCATAAAGCCATAACAGCTGATGCCATTAGTTTTAATACAAGCATGTCTGTTTCTTTAAACGAGCGTTATTTGTTGCCTTTTGACGGTGGAAAGTTAAGAGGTTTGAACTATTTCCAAAACAATTTTCCGTCGATTTTTGATGATGACAATTTTTTTAAGACAATTGCAAACGGTATCTATATATCTAATACGGAGGCATCGCAAGGAGAAACAATAATGGTTAAAGAAACACTTCCTTTTTTCAATTAATATTTTATGAATATCATACTACAGCTATTAGATGACAAATTTAATATCATCAATTTAACGATGCTATACCTAGTAGGTATAGTAAAAATTGTATTCACTTTTTTTGTATCCATTGCAGGATACGCAGAAGAAGCTGAAGCCATACTAACTGTACTGATTGCTATATCTGTATTTATTTATAATATTATTAGAATTATAATAATGCTAAAAAATAAGCATAAAAATAAAAGCGATTAGAGATTGTTAGTTTTCAGTCGCACTCCTACAACTAGTAGGAGTTTTTTTCTTTCATTTTGGAATAATATTTGCTAAATTTGTAAAAACATTAATCATGAGCACTGTTTATGTTTCTATAGATACAAAAACCAAAGATGGTAAAGCATTAGTTTCTTATTTAGAAACATTAGGCGTTGTACGGGTGTATAAAGAGCCAAATGCAACTACAAAGCGAGCTATGCAAGCAGCTAAAAAAGGCACAGTAAAAAAAGTTACCAATACAAAATCTTGGTTTGAAAAACTCATCAGCTAATGTATCAAATTAATTCTACCAATCAATTTGAGAAAGATGTAAAACTTTGCAAAAAGCGAGGGTATAAAATGGAATTGTTACTACAAACCATCTTAATCTTAGAAGAAAAAGGAAAACTACCAGCAACCTACAAACCACACAAATTAACAGGAAATTATAAAGGATTTTGGGAATGTCATATAAAGCCAGATTGGCTCTTAATTTGGCTTCAAAATGATAAAGAAAAACAAATTACACTTACGCGTACAGGCACACACGCAGACTTATTCTAATTTTCCCCTAAAAAATTTGTTTTTGGCATTCTTTTTGTTACATTTGTTGTGCATACAAAAAGAGAATTTAATGACAAATCAAACAATTTATTTAAAATCAAGCCACACGGAGAGTTTTGGAAACTCACACATTCTGTCATGGAATTCTCGTATGCAGCCGTGTGGTGTTTTAAAACATTTATTATGCATACGGGAAAAAAGAAAACGGCAATGAAAGTACAAGGTATCAGTAATGCCACAGAACAACAAAAAAATTACCACTATGTAATTTGTGCTAATGTAGCACATCCAAAAGAAAGCGATCACATTACCAATGTAGAGCTTATTAGAGTAAGAGGACCACGCCAAACTAAACATCAGTTTTTAAACGAAGTGCCAAATGGTAGCAACTCTATCTATATGCACAAAGACGAAATTCCAGAACTAATACAATTATTAGAAGAATTTCAGAGCAAACTAAACATTATGTATAACTTTCCAGAACTATAAGCCATGAGAGAACATATATTTGAAATTAGTGTAACGCTAGGAAATTTCAATCAAACCAATTGGTCGCAATTTACAACACCACTTTATGTAAGAGCTGCATCGCACAACGAAGCAGAACGCAAGGTTTTGGAAAAATTAAAAAATGATAAAGACTTTTATAAAGTAGCAGAAACAGAAGATGAACGCTGTTTCGGTTTGAAAAAAGCAACCGATTTTAAAATTTCCTTTATAAAAAAACTGTGTAAAATAGATTTTTAACAACAAAATTATAAGTAATGAAAAACATACTATACGAAATAGTGGTTACAACTCCAGAAAGAAAAATAGAGGAAGTTATATTTATGGCTATAGCAAAAAGCAAAAAAGAAGCAAAGTTTTTGCGAGCATCGGAAATAAGAAGATTTATTCAAAGGATAGGATACGAGAAACCTAAAATATCGGTTAACAAAATTGGCACACAGCACTTTCATTCGATATGCTTAAATTAAACTACTATAAAAAACGCTCCGAAAATGGAGCGTTTTTTTATTTTATAGTTCTGGAAACTTATCACGCAAATCAACGCTTTGTAAAACTCCTAAATTTTTTAAATATTCCTGTAGCATATCTAAGCTGTGGTGTCTTAACTGGTTTTGTATATCGCGAATATTTAAACCAGCTTGTACGCATTTTACAACGCCTGTATGTTTCCAAGAATAAAAGGCGTAACGCCCAACAATTTGCAGTTTGTCTAAAAATCGCTTGTGGTTGTCGTTCAGCCATTTATGCCCTATTTTTTCTGGTCCTGGAGTACCGTATTTTCCAAGCACAAAATAGCCGCTAGGATACTGTTTTAAGAACTGCAATTTTTCTTTTAAAACTGTTGGTATTACTACTTTTTGCGTTTTTCCGTTTTTGGAGTGTTCGCCTAAAATCTCTATAAACTCAAAGTCTAAATTAATATCACGAATAAGCAAATGCCTTTGTTCATTCGGTCGAATAAAGCAGTAATACAGTAACATGACGGCTAACCACAATTGCGGATTGTTTTTTTCAATTTCACTTTTTAGCTTAGCGATTTGAGCATCGTTAAAATACATGAGCGATTTAGGATTTTTTTTCATCTGTGGTATTCTGTCTACTGGATTTCGGCTAATTAAATCATGTTTAATCGCTTTGCTGTAAAGAATGTGTAGTGTGTTTCTGTATTTCGCAATAGTATTAGGATTAATTCCTTTGGCATGTAAAAAAATAAAAAAATTAGTCAACTGTTGTTTAGTTACGGTTTCTTCACTTTTGCCTTTTAAAAACTCCGTAAATAGATTAAGTACAGTAGTATAAGCACTAATTGTTTTGGGTTTTAATTGCCAACTATCCAGCGTTAACGCTTCTTTTAGAATAGATTTAGTTTGCTGTGGTACAAGCCACTGCTCAAGCTGTGATATCATGAGTTCAGCGATGTTTAGGCGTTCGTTGACGGTTTTGCCTTTGTTAATTTTTCCTCGTATTTGTAGGCGTTTTTTGCCCAGTCCGTTGTGGGTTGGCACATACGCCTCGATGTACCAGTCCTTCTCCATAGAGAGGTCAGTAGGGCGTAATTTTAGAGACAAAAATTTTTTTTCTTGTACTAACATGGCTTTTAAAACTTTGGTAGTAAAAGCTCAACAAAGGGTACAAGTAGCTCAACAATATAATATGCTTATAATCAAATAGTTACAAGCGTAGCGGAGAGAGAGGGATTCGAACCCCCGGACCTGTTACAGTCAACGGTTTTCAAGACCGCCGCATTCAACCGCTCTGCCATCTCTCCGATTGAGAGTGCAAATATAGCAGATTTTTTATTATACAAAATGAATAAACTGTAAAAAATAATTTTATTTTATTCTTTTACTTTATAATCCTATATTAGTTGTTCAATAAATACATTTAATGGATACTGAAAAAACTGTAAGAATAGCTGGTGCTCAAGGTTTTTATGGCGACTCTCCTTTTGCTGCTATGCAAATTGCTATGCAACACGAAGCCGATTATTTAATGCATGATGCCTTAGCTGAATTAACACTTTCTATTTTACAAAAAGACAAATTAAAAGACCCAAATGCTGGTTTTGCTAAAGATATTTTAATTCATGCCAAAACAATTTATCCAATTGCTTTTGGTAAAGGCATTAAAATAGTAACCAATTCTGGAGGATTAAATCCTAATGCTGCAGCTCAACAAGTCAAAGCTATTTTAGAAAAACAAGGTATAAAAGGCATTAAAATTGCTACAATTACTGGCGATGACTGCGTTAATCGTTTAGATGAATTTCAATCAAAAGGTTTACTACTAGAAAATTTAGATGACAATACTGTTTACGAAGCAAAATATCCTGTTACACATGCTAATGTTTATACTGGAGCTCAAGCAGTAAAAGATGCTTTAGATAATGGTGCCAACTTAATTTTAGCTGGCAGAGTAGCTGATCCTTGTTTGGCCTTAGGAATCTTAGCTCATGAATTTAATTGGCAAATTGATGACGCATCTACGCAAGAATCACTTAATCATTTGGCATTTGGTATTACAATTGGACATATTTTAGAATGTGGTGGACAAGCTTCTGGTGGAAACGCTTACTCTGAATGGCCAATGGATTATAATTTGTCTAATCTTGGCTATCCAATTGCAAAGGTAAAAGCTAATGATACGGCTATCATTACTAAAGCAAAAAATACAGGTGGTAAAGTTTCTAGAAATACAGTAAGAGAGCAGTTGGTTTATGAAATTCATAATCCAGCACATTATATCACACCAGATGTTATTGTTGATTTAACGGAAATTGAATTAAAAGATATTAGCGAAAATGAAGTAGCGATTAGTGGCATTAAAGGAAAACCAAAACCAGAAATGTTAAAATTGTGTATTGGTCAGCACGAAGGTTTTGTAACCGAACAATTTTTCTTTTTCTCCTATCCATATACTTATGATAAAGTACAGAAATTCATTCAAGCTGTAAAAGAAATTTGGTCGAAGTTACCTATAAAATTAGAAGAAACTCGATTTAATATTATAGGTGTAAATGGTTTACACGAAGATGCTGTTGATTTGCCTTCTGCTGAAGAATTAAATCAAAGAAGTGAATTAGGTGTCCGTATTGCTATTAAACATAAAGACGATAGAAGTGGAAAAATGGCTATGCAAAGTATTGTGTGTTTAGGTTTAAACGGACCACCAGGATTAATTTCGGTTCCAGGTTGGGGAAATGTAAACAGAGCGATGTTGAGTTTATGGCCAACGCTGATTCCTAGAGATTTAATTGAACAAAAAATTGAATATTTTGAACTATGAAAACAATAAAATTAATAGATATTGCTAGTGCAAGAAGTGGCGACAAAAATAATGTTTGCAATATTGGTGTAATGGCAAATAGCATTGAAAACTATCAAATATTAAAAAAACACTTAACCGAAGATGTAGTAAAAAATCATTTTAAAGGATTGATAAAAGGAAAAGTAGAACGCTTTGAATGGGACAATTTAGAAAGTTTAAATTTTGTTTGTCATGAAGCTTTAGATGGTGGTGCATCAAGAAGTTTGAGAATGGATACCTTAGGAAAAAATTTTAGTTCGCACTTATTGAGATTAGAGTTGAATATATAATAAATTAATATTAAAATCATATTTATGAACAATTTACATCATCCAAGTAAAAAAGAGTTTCAAGTAGAAAGAATTATATTTTTTAGCGATGCCGTTTTTGCAATTGCTATTACATTATTAATTATAGAAATCAAAGTTCCTTTACTTCATGGTAGTGACATCACCGAAAAGAACTTTTTCAACCAGCTTTTATTACTTTCACCACAGTTTTTAGGATTTATTTTAAGTTTCTTTCTAATAGGACTTTATTGGTCTATACATCATAAAATGTTTGGTTATGTAATTAATTACAACAGTAAACTAATTTGGTTGAATCTTTTGTTTTTATTTTCAATAGCACTGATGCCTTTTTCAACTGCAGTTTATAGTGAATACTCAGCTCCAGAAAATATACAATTAGTGTTACCATATGCTGTTTATGTAGCCAATATTTGTTTAACTGGATTTATTTGTTTTTTAATTTGGACCTATATTGGCAATCCAAAAAATAAAATAGCAGAACACATTCCTGATGGTGATTTTTTAAAAACAGCTAAGATTCGGTCATTATTACTACCTTCTATTTTTATTATATCATTATTAATATCAATTATAAGTCCAATAATTGCTAGATTTTCATTATTCCTAATTCCATTTTTTATGAATATTTTTAAAAGCAAAAATAATAAATAGAAATTAACTTATAATATTATTTACACTATCTGCTTCACTCCATCTACAATATTGGCAATGTAAAAATCTGCAGATTGGTTTGCTTTTTCAGTATATTTTTTTGAAACATAATTTATAAACTGTTTGGTATATTCTTTTTCAACCAATGCAATACAACAACCACCAAAACCTGCTCCTATCATTCTTGCACCTAAACAATGACTAAAATGTGTAGCATAGTGTACTATAATATTTAGTGCTTCACTGCTTACTTCATAATCATCTGCTAATGATTGATGCGATGCTGTTAACAATTGACCAAATATTTCAAACTCATTTTTTTGCAAAGCCAATACTGCTTGTTCTACTCTACCAGATTCTGTTATTACATGTTTAGCTCTAAAATATAATTCATCATCATCTATATAACTTAATGATATTGGATGTACTTGACTTAAATTGTCTGCTGGATCAAATTGTTGTACAATTTTAAAAGCCATTTCGCATGATTGTCGTCTTTCATTATAAGCAGAATGTGCTAAACTTCTACTTTGATTAGAATTGATGATTACGATTTGATACGCTTGAAAATCTGTAGGAATATAAGTATAATCTAGCGTAGCACAATCTAAATAAATGCTATGATTTTGTTTACCTAATGCCACAGCAAATTGATCCATAATACCACATTGTACACCTATATATTTTGTTTCAGCCAACTGTGCATCTAATGCTAATTGTATTCTATTTTCAGAGTAATAATTTTGATTAAAAATATATAATATTAAACATTCTAAAGCAGCTGAAGATGATAAACCAGCACCTAATGGTAAATTGCTATCTAATACAATAGACTTTGCTTGTAAGCGAATATTTTTGTCGATTAAAACTTTTAAACAAGCAATTACATAATCATACCATTGAATATTATTTTTATTTATTTCGTAATTTTCAACTTCATCTATACTAATTTTATATGCTTGTTGATATTGATTGGCATAAAGTGCAATAGTATTATCGTTGTTGGAAGCAACAGCTGCACTAATTCCCAAAGAAATTGCTGCTGGTAAAACACGACCTCCATTATAATCAATATGTTCTCCTATTAAATTGATTCTTCCTGGTGCAAAATAAACAGCACTTGGTGTTTGGTTGTACTGTTGTTCAAAATCTTGAAGTAATTTTTGAGTATTGGTCATTGGTCAATAGTTATTAGTCAATTGTCATTTGACATTAGTTATTTGGTGCTTGATAATTGATATTTATTCAATGCGTTTTTTAATTCTACTGCTGTGTCTTCTACTGCTCTGGTATTCGCAGCTGCCCACGCTCCCATTTCTGAAGACGCATAATACTTAATCGTATTTTCATTTCTAAGTGGTGGATAAAACTCTATATGAAAACGATAAAATTGTCTTTGTTGTGTTTCTGTAAATTCTTCATCATTGATAGCACCTTGATGCATACACATCATATATGGAAATGATTTATCAAACAAACTATCAAACATTCCAGTAGTATTTTTCAAAACTTCTACTAAATCTTTTTGTTCATTATTATTAAAATCTGATATATATAATTTATCTTTTTTACTTTGTATAAATACACCATATGGATAATCTGTAAAAAAAGGCAAATACATTACAAATGTATCATTCTCAAATATAATGCGTTGATTGTTTTTTAGCTCTTCATTCAAAATTTCATCAAACAAATTAACATGATGTTTTTCATAATATTTTTTAGCATTAATCAATTCTGTTTTAATTTTTAAAGGAATAAACGGATAAGCATACAACTGTCCGTGTGGATGATGCATCGTAACACCAACAGCTTCTCCTTTATTCTCAAACAAAAAAACATATTTTACTTCATCATATTTTTTATAAAAATTAAATCTTTCTATCCATAAATCAATCAACTTCAATACATGTTCATCTAATAAATTATAAAATTGTTCTTCGTGTTTTGAAGTATATAAAATGACTTCACTTCCACCAATAGCATTTTTCTTTTGATATAAATCTGACTCATTATCTACATCAAACATTGCTGGTGCATCTAAGTTTGACAAAACAGGAAAATCATTTGGATAATTAAACACATCATAATGATTAGGCACTTTTTTATCTTGTCCTGGACAAAACGGACACCAATCTTTTGGTAAATTCGGTCGGTTTTGTCTATTCGCCGCAACCATAACATAAGTATCTAACAGTGGATTATATCTTAATTCTGACATGCATTAAAGATGATAATTTTTTACTACATTTATATCATAAAAATTTTAAATTTACAGTTTATGAAAAAAATAATTTATGCAATAGTTGTCATTTTGGTCGTAATTCAATTTATTCCAACACAAATCAATGTACAAAGTACAGATATGAAAAATGATATTAGTACTCTTTATACTGTTCCTGATGATGTGAAAGAAATTCTTAAAACATCTTGTAACGATTGCCATTCTAATTATACTGAATTACCAAGTTATGCTAAATTTCAACCAGTAAAAATGTATTTAGCACGACATGTAAAGAATGGAAAAAAACATTTGAATTTTTCAGAGTTTGCTACATACGATGCAAAAAGACAACAAAAAAAATTAGACGAAATTGCTGAAGAAGTTGAAGAACACAATATGCCACTTTCTTCCTATACTTTAATTCATACTGATGCTAAGTTAGATGATGCAAAAATACAAGTTTTAAAATCTTGGGTGGAAGGTATTCAACAAAACATAACTGTTGTTTCAGATAGTGTAAGTATTAACTAAACTCAATTATATTTTTAAAAAATAGATTCTAGACAAATTTCTTCGTTCCGAAGTTTCGGAATACTACAAGATTTTCTGGAATGAAGAACATCATATATATGAATAAACATCAACAAGAAGAAACTAACAAAGTTAAAAAAACAGATAGTGTTTTTATTGCTGATACTGCTAGAGTTTTAGGCAATGTTAGTTTGGCAAATAATGTTTCTATTTGGTATGGTGCTGTTTTAAGAGCAGATTTAGACGCTATTATTATTGATGAAAATACTAACATTCAAGAAAATTGTGTGTTGCATGTAGATTTTGGAAAACCAATTACTATTGGCAAAAATAATATTGTAGGACATGGTGCTATTATTCATGGTGCAACTATTGGCAATAACAATTTAATTGGTATGCGTGCTACCATTTTAAATGGAGCAACAATTGGCAATCATTGTATTATTGGTGCTCATGCTTTGGTGTTAGAAAATATGCAAATTCCTGATGGTAGTATGGTTTTAGGTGCACCTGCTAAAATTGTTAAAACCTTAGATATTACAATAATTGACAAAATGATACAAGAAGGTGTTGATGAATATGTACATTTATCAGAACAATATCTTAAAAACAAATGAATATATTAATTATTAGATTAAGTTCTATTGGTGATATTATACTCACTTCTCCTATTGTAAGATGCATCAAAAAACAAATGCGTGATGCCAAGATTGATTATATCACCAAAAAAGAATATACAAAACTACTAAGTGCTAATCCGAATATCAATACAGTATATACTTTAGATAATGATATAAAAATAATCAATAAAAATAAATATGATTATATTATAGACTTGCATGATAATATTCGTTCAAGAAAAATTTGTAGTCAGTTAGATGGCAAAGTACTACGATACAATAAACAACGATTTAAACGATGGTTGTTGACTACATTCAAAATAGATTTACTACGCAATCATATTGTTGACCGTTATTTTAGTGCTGTTAAATCTTTGAATATTATTAATGATGGACAAGGTTTAGACTATTTTATTCCGAGTGAAGATGAGATTTCTGCTGGACAATTGCCTTTTACACACATTACTGGATATTGTGTAATTGTTGTTGGAACAAAGCACTTTACTAAGACAATTCCTAAGGCACATTTAGAATACATTTGCAAACATATTAAAATTCCAATTATTTTAATTGGTGGAAAAGAAGATGCTTATTTAGGAACTCAACTGTCTATTATAGATGATTTTAAAATATATAATGCTTGTGGAAAGTATAATTTGAATCAATCGGCAGCTATAATAAAGAAAGCTAAATTTGTTATTACTGGCGACACTGGTATGATGCATATTGCTGCTGCATTTCAAAAAAGAACCATTGCTATTTTTGGTAGTACTGATAGTCGTTTAGGATTTTCGCCATATCAAAGTGCATCGAATTATAGTATAGTTGAAAACACAAATTTAAAATGCCGACCTTGTCATAAACATGGAAAAAGTACTTGTCCGAAAAAACATTTTAAGTGTATGTTAGCTATTAATCCTCAAAAAATTATTGATGTAATTTAAAAGTATAAAACCTATTGTGTATTAGAGCGTCATTCCTGAAAATTTCGTAGTATACGAAGAAATTTATCAGGAATCTGTTGTGAAAATCATAGAAAAGATTCCCAATCAAGTTGAGAATGACGATTTATAATATATATAATCAATAACCTATATTTTTTATCATTTTATAGTGTGGAATATTGACTTCTGTAAACTCATCTCCTATTTTTTGATACGCTAATTTTTCGTAGAATGGTACTGCATTCAATCTTGCGTGTAGCTCTATTATTTTGTATTGATTTTGTTGAGTATAGTTTTCTGTAAATTGAACTAGCATTTTTCCTATGCCTTTATTCTGAAATTGGTCATCAACAGCTACTTGTCGCATTTTAACGGTTGATGCATTTATTGCTTGTAATAGTAAAGTTCCAACTACAATAGTATCTAGTATTGCTACAATATGTATTTGATTGTTTTCTGCTAATAATTCATCTTTAGAAAATGATAAACCTAATGGTGTTCGTAAAACTCTGGTTCGTAAATCAACAGATGCTTGTTGCAAATCAGATTGAAAATCGACTATTTTAATGATAACATTATTATTCATCTAATAAACTCAATCCAAATTTTATATAAGTTTTAATATCGTCGTTTTGTTCATGTGCATCTACATTTTGCTTTTTTATTTTTTTACCTAAGCGAACGATAATTGCATTTTTTTCTGGAATTACAAAAATAAACTGACCATGAACACCTCTAAAATATGGAATTTGTAATTTATTGTAATTAATCATCCACATTTGATAGCCATACCAATCGCAAGTTCTACCATCTTTAGTTTTTAAATACGAAGCTGGTTTAGTCATTTCAGTCAACCAATTTTCATTTATTATTTGTGTAGAATCAACTTTTCCTTTGTCTAGAAATAACTGACCTAATTTGGCAAAATCTCTAGCAGTTGCATTAATACAACAGAACGATTTTTCTATGCCTTCTTTTTTATCGATACTCCACAAAGCATCATTTTCCATGCCTAAAGGTTGCCACAATTGTTGTGTAGCAAAATCTGCGACTGACATACCACTTACATTTTTTATAATGTAACCTAGCGTTTGCGTACAAATACTCTGATATTCCCAAATAGTTCCAGGTTTTTCATCTTTTCTCATCTTTATTTTGGCTAAAAGTTTATCTAAATCTTCACCATAATATGACTCGGCTGTCATAGAAAAAATATTCCAATAAGATTCTTTCCAATCAAAAGAAGCACTCATGGTTAAAACATCTTTTAATGTCAATACGCCATTAGGAATTTGTTTAAGTTGTGGTACATATTTTTTTACATCATCATTAACAGACGCAATTTTTCCTTGCTCAATTAGTTTTCCAATAAGCATAGCATTTACAGTTTTTGCCATAGAAAAAGAACCAGAAATTGTATTTCTATTATAATCCTCGTAGTAGTGTTCGTTGATAATTTTTCCATCTTGAATAACTAAAAAAGCACAAGTTTGTCTTTCTTTAAAAAACGATTCCATTTCTTCAGTTAATGGTGTTTTATTGTAAAAACTACTTTGTTTCCAAGCTCTTGGTAGCGTTGATTTTACTATAGTATTATTTTCGAATTTCTTATAATCATCTACATTAGAGAACCAATATTTTAAACCATTTTGAAGATGTTTTGGTCCAAAAAATAACAACAATAAATATATAGCTGCTACTATCAATATTGTTTTAAATAATTTTTTCATAGGACTTTTTATTTTATATGATTTTAAATGTTTTTTATTAATTTATAAAAAAGATTCTGAAGCAAGTTCAGAATAAATAATACTTATAATTATTACTTTTATTCTTGTTCTGTTTTAGTTTTCTTATAAAGTGTTCCTACATTATAAATATAACCAAAAGAAATATTCATATTACAATTATATAATTTATCATTTTTTAAAATACTAATCATACCTGCATTGTGTCGAACAGCAATATCTAACCAACCATTACCTGCTTTAATATTCAAACCAATACCAGAAGCAATGCCCATATCAAATCGTTTAGTGTTGCTACTTAAAGAATAATCTTCATTATATTTATATATTGTTCTTTTATCTAAAGTTTGACTATATTGAATAGAAACACCTGTCCAATATCCAAAATAAGTACCTAAATAAATTAAGGCTTTAAATTTTTCATTTCCAAATTTTGCAACACCAAGCAAAGGAAATTCCATATAATTCAAACTAAACTTTTGATAGTATTGTATAGTATCCGTTTTATTTTTCCAGCGTTGTCCTTTTTGAGAAAAATTCCAACCTGCTTGTACAGCAATATTTTTGTGTACATCTACTCTAAAAATAAATCCAACATTAGATCCTAAATTAATTTTATTATCAAATCCAGTAGGATTTTCTATTTTTCTAATATGTGCAATATTAAATCCAGCTTTTCCACCTAAATAGAAATTGGTTTGAGCATAAGTCGCTAAAAAACAGCTAAATACAAAAAAGAATAGGAATGTTTTACGCATAATTGACAAATTTAATAGATTATTTTAAATGTGAAACTATGTTAATGTATAATTATTTTCCTTAATAAATTTAGAAAACTACAAATAAGGCACTACATTTGATTAAACAAATTAAAAGTTTAGTATGAAAAAGATTTACTTTCTAATGTGTTTGACAGTTCTTACGCTTGTAGGAATGGCTCAAACTACAGATGCTCCAGCAGGAGTAAATTCTGACATTAAATTTGATGTATCAGAAATAGACTATGGTTCAATCGAAAAAGGTTCTAATGGTGTAAGAGAATTTACTTTTACAAATCCAGGGACTGAGCCATTACAAATAACTAATGCAAGAGGTTCTTGTGGTTGTACAGTACCATCTTACTCTAAAGATCCAGTTTTACCAGGTGCAAAATCTGTAATCCAAGTAAAATATGATACAAATAGAGTTGGTCCTTTTTCTAAAACAGTTACTGTAAATACAAACTCTGCAACTACACCAGTAGTAACATTAAGAATTCACGGAACAGTTAATGCTCCAGCTGTTGAAGAAGCACCTCAAGTGCCACAATTTCAACCAGTAGATGCTCCACAAGTAGAAGCACCTAAAGTTGCTCCTGCTCCAAAACCAGTTCCTGCAGTAGCTCCAGTGCCAACTAAAGTTGTTGAAAAAACTGAAGCTAAAATCGAAAAAGAAGAAGGTGTGGTTAAAGCACAAACAAAAAAAGAATTAAGAAAAGCTAAAAAAGCAGCTAAGAAAGCAGCTAAATAAAACTTACTTAGTTTAAAAATATTTAAAGCATCACTCTTATGTGGTGCTTTTTTATTTTTAATCAATTACTAATACAACATAATATTTCAATTAACTATCTTTGCACGCATTATGACAAATGAACAACATAAAACACTAAACGAAAAGTTGCATACTTTAGGGAGGTATCTTTGACATCGCTTCAAAGAGAGAACAAATTAAAGACGATGAAGCTAAAACTTTAGCACCAAATTTTTGGGACAACCAAATTGAAGCACAAGCATTATTAAAATCAATTAAGCAAAATAAATTTTGGGTAGCCATGTATGATGATTTACAAACTACCTTTGATGACTTAACTGTTTTAAAAGAATTTAATGAGTTGGGCGAAGCTACTGACGAAGAAGTAGAGGCACAATATGAAAAAACACTACTTACATTTGATGAAGCAGAATTCAAATCAACACTTAAAAAAGAAGAAGATGTTTTAGGTGCTATTTTAGAAATTAATGCTGGTGCTGGTGGTACAGAAGCTTGCGATTGGTCGTCTATGCTTATGCGTATGTATATTATGTGGGGCGAAAAAAATGGATTCGCCGTAAAAGAACTCAATTTACAAGATGGAGATGTTGCAGGAATTAAATCTGTAGCTCTAGAATTTTCTGGCGATTATGCTTTTGGTATGCTAAAAGGCGAAAATGGAGTACATCGTTTGGTTAGAGTTTCTCCATTTAATGCACAAGGAAAACGAATGACTTCTTTCTCTTCTGTTTTCGTTCATCCAGTAGTTGATGATTCTATTGAAATTGAAATCAATCCAGCTGATTTAGAATGGGATACTTTTAGAGCTCAAGGTGCAGGTGGTCAGCATGTCAATAAAACAGAATCTGCTGTTCGTGTTAAACACATTCCAACTGGTATTGTTTGCGAATGTCAACAACAACGCTCGCAAATTCAAAATAGAGAAACAGCTTTAAAAATGTTACAATCTCGCTTGTACGAATTAGAGTTGCAAAAACAACTAGAAGCAAGAGATGCACTAGAAGCTCAGAAAATGAAAAATGAATGGGGTTCTCAAATTCGTTCTTATGTTTTAGACGATAGATGGGTAAAAGATTTAAGAACAAACTATAAATCCAATAATCCAGATGATGTTTTAAACGGAAATCTAACGCCATTTATAAAAGCATACTTAATTCATAAGCAATAATTTTAATAATATCTTTAATTAAATATTGCTCTAATCGCATTTAACTCCTTAACTTTGCAATAATGAGCGTAAAAATTACATTTCCAGATGGTGCAGTTAAATCTTATGACAAAGGAGTTACTGCCTTAGAAATTGCTAATCAGCTAAGCAACAGTTTAGCGAAAAAAGTATTAGCAGCAGAAGTTAATGGCGAGGTTTGGGACGCAACCCGACCTATTAACAATGATGCTACCGTTAACTTATTGACATGGAATGACACAAACGCAAAATCTACCTTTTGGCATTCTTCGGCTCACTTAATGGCTGAAGCGCTTGAAGCTTTATATACTGGAATTAAATTTGGGATTGGTCCTCCAATTGAAAATGGTTTTTACTACGATATTGATACTGGTTCTGCAAATATTTCTTTAGACGATTTACCAAAAATCGAAAAAAAGATGAAAGAATTAGCTGCTCAAAAAAATGAGTATGTTAGAAAAGAAATTAGCAAAGCAGATGCTATTGCCTATTTTAAAGACAAAGGAGACGAATATAAATTAGAATTATTAGAAGATTTACAAGATGGAAACATCACCTTTTATCAGCAAGGTAATTTTGTAGATTTATGTAGAGGTCCACACATTCCGAATACTGGTTTTATCAAAGCCATTAAGTTAACTAAATTAGCTGGTGCATATTGGCGTGGGGATGCAAACAACAAACAATTAACTAGAATTTATGGTATTACTTTTCCTAATCAACAAGAATTAGATGATTATATTAAATTCTTAGAAGAAGCAGAAAAAAGAGACCACAGAAAATTAGGTCAGCAATTAGAAATCTATACTTTTGATGAAGAAGTTGGACCAGGTTTGCCACTTTGGATGCCAAATGGTGCTTTTATCATTGAACAATTAGAGTCGTTGGCTAAAAAAACTGAAGAAGAAGCTGGTTACTTTAGAGTAAAGACACCACACATTGCTAAAGAAGAGTTGTATTTGAGAAGTGGACATCTTCCATACTATGAAGATTCTATGTTTCCACCAATGGTTTTAGACAATACGAAGTACTATTTAAAATCAATGAACTGTCCGCATCATCATAAAATTTTTAGTGCGATGCCAAAGTCGTACAAAGATTTACCAATTCGTTTAGCAGAATATGGTACTTGTTATCGCTATGAAGATTCTGGTGCTTTGTTTGGTATTATGCGAGTACGAAGTATGCAAATGAACGATGCTCATATTTATTGTACCAAAGACCAATTTGCTACTGAATTTAAAGCAGTAAACGAAATGTATTTAAAATACTTTAAAATTTTTGGTATTGATAAATATCATATGCGTTTAAGTAAACACGATCCAAAAAAATTAGGTCAGAAATATATTGATGCTCCAGAATTATGGCAAGAAACAGAAACTATGGTTAGAAATGCATTAGTAGAATTAAATATTCCTTTTGTAGAAGTTGAAGATGAAGCAGCATTTTACGGACCAAAAATTGATATTCAAATTTTTTCTGCCATTGGTCGTGAGTTTACCTTAGCTACGAATCAAGTTGATTTTGCACAAGGCGAACGATTTAATCTAAAATATATTAATCAAAATAACGAAGAAGAATATCCAATTATTATCCATAGAGCTCCATTAAGTACACACGAACGATTTATTGGATTTCTACTAGAACACTATGCAGGAAATTTACCACTTTGGATAGTACCACAACAAATTGCTATTTTACCTATTAGTGATAAATTTATGGAATATGCTAACGAAGTTCAAAAATTATTAAAAGAAAATGGCTTTAGAACTAAAGTAGATGATAGAGCAGAAAAAATTGGTAAAAAAATTAGAGATGCTGCTCTTAAAAAAATTCCTTATAGCATTATTATTGGTGAAAAAGAGGTAGAAAACAATACAATTTCTATCAGAAAACACGGAGAAGGTGATATTGGCTCAGAAACTGTAAAAGATTTTATCGATTTATTACAAAAAGAGTTAAAAGATACTTATTTTTAGGACTAAAATTTTAAACTTGATATCAAGAAGAAAAAACAATAGAAGACCTTTTAAGCAAAAGGAAAGAGAACACAGAATTAATACAGACATCAGAGTACCTGAAGTTAGAGTAGTTGGCGAAAACATTGAGAATGGTGTGTACAAAACAGACCAAGCACTTAAATTGGCAAAAGAGTTGGAGTTGGATTTAGTAGAAATCTCTCCAAATGCCAAACCACCTGTATGTAGAATTGTAGATTACAATAAATTTCTTTACGACAAAAAGAAAAAAGAGAAAGAAATTAAAGCTAAACAAAAGAAGACTGAAGTTAAAGAGATTCGTTTTACACCAAATACAGACGACCACGATTTAGACTTTAAATTAAAACATGCTATTAAATTTTTGAACGAAGGTTCGAAAGTTAAAATCTATGTACAATTTAGAGGTAGAAATATTGTTTTTAAAGATAGAGGCGAATTATTACTCTTAAAATTTGCTGAATCTTTAGCAGAATATGGTGCTTTAGAAGCAATGCCAAACTTAGAAGGTAGAAAAATGATTGCCTATATTGCTCCAAAGAAAAAATAATTTTTCTTAATATACTTTATTATATTACCTATTTCCATTACAAGCAAATGAAAGTAGCGAAGTAGTCTAAGTCAACAAAATAAGATTTATTGGCAATTATCGTAAATATATTTTAGAATTGACTATATTTATTGTGGTGAAGTATTGCTTATTATTTTTATTGTTCGGCTTAAGTTTTTCTTTTAGTTTTTCTAGAACTAACTATTTTTCTAAATATACTTCTAAAAATAAAATAAAAATTGGTTACGCTTATAATACTTTCAATAATATCTTAGCCAAACGATTATTAGCCAACACTGATGTATTGCTTCCATCTAATAATCCAACATTTAGACAAATTGATAATGAGCAACAATTTAAGCTAGGTTCTATCAACTTAGCATTTGAGCATCGTGTTAAACCTAAATTGGCTGTAGGTGCTGCGTTTACTACAGAATTTCAAACAAGAACATATACTACGCCATATAAAGACTCGGTTTTTGCTCTTAGAACTTTTAAACAATATTATGCTTTTATGCCATGCATTTATTTCCATTATTTAGAACACAATTTAATTGACCTTTATTTAGGTACTGATTTTGGTTTGCTATTGTTAATGTCTAAAACAGCAGAAACAAATTATGACTATGGCAATGACAGAAGCAGTAAATTATTACCAACACTTAATTTTTGTCCATTTGGTATACAATTAAAAACAGTAGTTTCACCATATTTGCAATTCAATATTGGTAGCAGAGGTTGGATTGAAGGTGGAATTGTATTTAACCTGGAATAATAATAAATAATGAAATATATACTATATGCTTTTATAATAATTTCAATATTATCATGTAAGAAAGAAAAACCATGCATTACTGTTTGTAATAAAATGGTGCAACATGATTCAATAATTGATAGTACAATTATGCAGTTAAATAACTTTATTTTTGATGTTACTACTGCTGATGTTTATCAATATCAAAGTGAAGATAATAAAGGTAATACTTTAGATTGCATTAAAATAATTGCTCATCAAAATGATACATTTATTGGTGTATATCATAGTACAATAAACAATCAGTTTTGTGTAAGCTTGGCTTTAAGTACTGATTTAATTCATTGGGAATTTAAAAAACAATTAGCAACAAAGGCATCACAACCAACTATTTATAAAACAGCCAACAATAATTTTGTAGTAGCTTGGGAACAAGAACCAAACAATCATCTTAAAGTAGTATGGTATAATAATTTTAATGATTTATTAAATAATAATTTTAGTAAAAGCAAAGATATTGGTCATACACTTTCTTCTGATGCGGAAGGCACACCAAATATCTATTATGCAGATGAAAATATCGTCAACTTAGGTTTTCACTATTGGTGTCATGGTAATGTAGACCGACAAGCAAGTGGTTCGTTATATGATTTTAATAATTGGCAAAGCAATATAGAATCATGTATAGACAATGCTTTGTTAGAGTACAACTTAAAAGGCAATATTGGTGATAGAGATAATTTTATATATAATAATTACAGCTTTTTAATTATAGAAGGACAAGGCACAAAGAATAATTTTGGTACTTGGAATTGTTTCTTCTATAATGAAAACATAGACAAAGCAATTCCTATTCAATTTAAAACACACCATAACTCTCAAAACTTTGCAAATCCAACTATTTATTTTACAAGTATAAATAATAGACCAATTGTTTTAATTACTGTATTTATTCCAACTGATAATTCTGGGAAACAAGAAGACCGTGAATTAATTTACTATAAATATCTTTAAGCAATTAATCGTATTAGTAAATCATCTATGTACTTAATAAGGTTACTTGGTTTGTAATTTCGCCAGTTGATATTTGCATATCTTTCATTAATATTGATAAAATAATGAATATTAGCTGTTTTCATATCTTCTAGTACATGTTCTCTAAAATTTATAGCTACTATCCAACCATCTGTATCTTTTATATCTTCGTACCATTCTTCGTAGTAGTCGTTATCATCGCCAAAAAAGTTCAATACATTCTCACCAATCAATACAAATTTATTAATGCCTTCTTGTAGTAATACATCAATAACATCTCGTTTTAAAAACGCAATATCGTTATTAATACTATCGTTCCACTCTCCTATTAACTCAATAATACACGACTGCTGTTTATAATTGACATACAATATTTTTATAAATAAAGTTTCGCTACCAATGCTGTCCCACTGTGGATGAATATAATAATTATATATTTTATCAGTAAATGAAAACTCATTGTATTCTCTACCATAAAACGGCGATTTTGGATCAAGTTCTGCTTGATATTTATCTCTCCAATTCCAGTATGGTTCTATATCATGCATAGTGATTAATTAAAAAGTATTCCACAATATTATCTATCGGTTCTTTGATAATTGCTTTTAAATTTAATTCATTTTCTAATAAAACAGTTTTTAATTCCGTTTCAAAAACTGCGGCAATAGAGCCAATAAATCCAATTGGATAATTTTTATAATCGTTAAAATATTTTATATGATAATCTATAAATGATTGAAAGCCGTTTTTGAGCATTGTTTGAATATAATCATCAGTTCTAAAATGGCTCATTACTTGTGTAAACTGTGCTAAATATCTGTTTGGTGAAATATCTTTATATATCTTCTGCATCAATACATTTCTATCAATATCATATTTTTCTTTCATATATTCCATGATATGCTTCGGCATTGTTTGATAAATAAAATCTCTACACAATAACTTTCCAAAGTAAGCACCACTGGCTTCATCACCTAAAATATAACCAATACCTGCGTTGGAAGTATGAAAATTAGTTCCATCAAACAAAATAGAATTAGAACCTGTACCTAAAATACAAGCAATAATTGGTTGTCCGCTACATACAGCCAATGCATTACCTACCATATCTTCATCTACTTGAATAGAATTTGTACTACGAAATATTTGTTGTAATGATTGTTGTACTAATATTTTTCTCTCATTACTAGAACAACCTGCACCAAAAAAATATATGTGTTTAATAAAGTTATGTTTTTCAACTAATTGTTCATTAGCTAAAATTATATTTTTTATATCGTCTTCAAAATGAATAATTGGATTAATGCCTTTTGTAATAAAAGCTTGTTGTGTTTTAGCAATTGTATCGACTAAAACCCAATGTGTTTTTGTAGAGCCACTGTCTGCAAATAGTATCATTATCTCAAATTAAGCATTAGAAATTTATTACAAAAATAGATGCTCTTTAATTTTATTAAGTCCTACTTTTGTCTTGATACAAAAGTAGCAAAAAATCAAGACTGCAATAAATTCTTAACGCTCGAACTACATAAAAAAAACTAAAAATCTTGAAACTCGCTTCGTTCAAACAGCAAGATTTTTTTACGCTTTTTTACTTGTTCTCTCTAAATTTCTTGTGGGTCGTTCTTGATTATCTGCTAACAAATACTCATGCATCATCTAGTATCATTATTTTTTCAGATATTTGCTACAAATAAACAAAAAAATACGCAATGAAAACAGCATTAGTGATAGGAAGTACTGGTTTAATTGGTAAAAATGTGGTTGATTTTTTACTAGCAGATAATTATTTCGACCAAGTAATTGCTTTGGTGAGAAAGCCAAGTCAAAAATTGAACAATAAATTAAAAGAAATCGTAGTAGATTTTGACCATATCAACGAATATGCTGATGAGCTAAAAGCAGATGTATTGTTTTGTTGTTTAGGTACTACTATTAAAACTGCTGGTTCACAAGAGCAATTTAAAAAAGTAGACTATCAATATCCTGTGGAGATTGCTACAATTTGTAAACAAAATGGTACTCAACACATGCTGATTGTTACAGCACTTGGTGCCGATGAGAATTCGAGTATTTTTTATAATAAAGTAAAAGGCGAAACAGAAACAGCTTTAAAAGCACTACAATTTAATCAGTTAGACATTTTACAACCTTCTTTATTAATTGGCGATAGAACTGAATTTAGATTGGGTGAAAATATTGCACAAAAAGTAATGCCGTTGTTTGATGGTTTGCTATTTGGAAGTTTAAAAAAGTACAAAAGTATAAAAGGAAGTCAGGTAGCAAAAGCTATGGTTGCTATTGCTAAGCAAAATACACAAGGTATACACTATCATTTATCTGATGAATTACAAGGATATTGATAGATAAATTATTATAGCTATATAAATTTAATAACTAAATACAAATCACATACTTAAAACTTGAACAAGATACAAGTAATTTACTTTAGGAAATAATATTGAATTTCATAATTACAAATTAATTCAATCTAATATTGATATTAGTAATTTAGAGATTAGCAATACACTACATATTATACTAAATAGCATTTAAAATAGCTTTATTTTGTACCAACTACTCTCCTAGCAATTCTAGTAATTTATCTGTTTTTGGTGTTAGTATAATTTCTGTTCTTCTGTTTTGTGCTTTGTTTTCTGCTGTTGTGTTTGGTACTTTTGGACTGTATTCTCCTTTTCCGCTTGCAAATATTTGTGATGGATTTACTTTATACTTGTCTGTTAAAATATGCAATACACTACTAGCACGCATTAAGCTTAAATCCCAGTTATCTTGAATACAACCAGTAGTAGCCGACAAATATTTTACATTATCTGTATGTCCTTCTACATTAATCATAATATCTGGATTTTTTTGCAACACCGAAGCCAATTTACCTAGAGCTTCTATGCCTTTGCTTTCTACAACAGTGCTTCCAGAAGCAAACATCAACTTATTAGACAACATCACATATACTTTTCCATCTTTAGTAGTTACTTCTAGATCACCAGCATCAATATTTGTCATTGCTTTTAATATATTATTTTTCAATAACTCTGATTGTGTTTTTTGCTCGTTCAACAATTTCTCTAGCAAATCAATTTTTTCTTGTTGACTACTCAAATTACTAGCCAATAGTGCTAACTCTTTTTCTTTTTTGTCTAGCATTAATTTTTGTTGCTCTAAACTCATTTGCAGTTGTATTAGCTCTGCATTAGTTTTTTGATTTTCTAAATTAGCTTGATTTAGTTTTTCTGCACTTTCTGCTTCTAAATTTTGTTTGGCTTTATTTAAAGCATCAATCTCGCTTTTCATATTATCTAGCAGATTTACCAAATTCATAGAATCTGCTTTCATTTGAGCAATAGACTGACTTAAATTAGCTCTTTCTTGCAATAATGCTTGCTGAATACTATCTATGTTTTTGTTGAGTGAAGCATTATCAACTTGAGTATTCATATATTTATTAAATAAATCATTATATTTTTTCTGTGTAACACATGATACCATTGAAAACATCACTACAATTAGTATTAAAACTTGTCTCATTTTTTATATTTTAAACAAATCTAATCAGTCAGAAATTAAATCAATCAAACAAATCATACACAATTGTTGATGCTTTTATTAAGTAAAAAATAACTGTTGGATTATTAAGAAGATTTATACATTAAGTTTACTTCAAACCATAACATAAATTAGTTTTATAATACCATAAAAATCTATTAGCTTTGCAGTCCAAAATCCTATTTAATAAGATATGTTTAATAAAAATGTCCTATTTGGTATTGTATTATTTTTCATTGCTCGCTTTGCCAATGCTCAACAAGTTTGGGATTGGAATAAGTGCTTAGCTTATGCTGAAGAAAATAATTTGCAGTTAAAAATCAATGTTATCAACCAAGACCTAGCGGCTTTAGAAGTTAGGAAAAACAAGTTTAACTATACACCAAATATCAATGCAAGTAGTAATTATTCATTGAGAATTGGTAATAACTACAACTACTTTTCTAATCAGTACGAAACGCAAGTGGTTCACTATAACGATTATGGTTTAAATGTTAATCAACCTGTTTTTGATGGATTTGCGACCAAACATCAAATTGAAAAAGCAACTATTGATTTAGAAGCATTAAAACTAGATAATGAAGTTTTAAAGAATAATATTCAGCTACAAATACTTACTGCATATTTAAATATATTAAGTAGTAAAGAACAAGCAGCTCAATTAGCAGAACAACACAAAAACACTTTAGAGCAACGCAATCAAACTCAAGAAATGGTTAATGCTGGTGCTTTGCCAGAAGGTAATTTATACGATATTGATGCTCAAATTGCTACCGAAGATGCCAATATCACCTTGGCTAATAGTCAGATTAACTTAGCTTATTTAAACCTAAAAACAGTACTTCAAATGAATTTAGATTCTACTATTGAAGTAAAAACGCCAAATTTCGACCATATAGATGAGTTAGGATTGCTTCCAAAAGCTGCTGCTGTTTATGCATCTGCTTTAGACAACAGACCTGAGTTAAAAAGTTTGGCTTTAAAAACTGAAAGTGCTAGGAAAAATATCGATATAGCAAAAGCAAACTATTATCCTACTTTAAATTTTATTGGAAATATTGGAACATTTTTTAGTAGTCAGAATACGACTACTTCACAAACTACAACTGGCAATTTTATTCCTATAGGTTTTGTTGATGGTACACTACAACAAGTCTTGATTCCAGAAACACAAACATCTCAAAGCAGAATTCCTTATTTTAAACAATTAAACAATACGCTGAGTTACACACTCGGATTGTCTTTAAACATTCCTATTTATAATAAAAATGCAGTGAAATTTGCAGTAAATCAAGCAAAATTAAATGTAGAACTTACCGAATTACAAACGCAACAAGCACAGCAAGATTTACAACAAAATATTCAGCAAGCATATATCAATGCTTTAAATGCACAAGAAAACTATAAAGCTGCTAAGAAAACTTACGATATCACCAATGCATCTTACGACATTGCTGCTGAAAGAGTGAAAGCAGGTTTGGCAAGTCAGTTAGAAGTTAACTTAGCAAAAAACAATGTCAACAATGCTTTATCAAGATTAATACAAAGCAAGTACGAATATATTTTTAATGCTAAAGTATTAGATTATTATCAAAACAAACCCATTCAATTTTAAGAAATGAAAAATAATAAATTATTATATATTTTAGGAACAATTACTGTTATTGTTATTATTATAGCAATGATAATTGGTAAAAAGAAAAAAGCCAACAGTAGTGTTGAAGTAGAAATGGAAACGGTTGCAAAGCACGACATTACACAGTATGTAACAGCAAGTGGAAAAATATATCCGCAGGAAGAAGTTAAAATTAGCTCTGATGTTTCTGGTGAAATTATAGAATTGAATGTAGCAGAAGGTCAGATAGTAAAAAAAGGTCAGTTGTTGGCTCGAATCCAAGCAGAAAGTTATGTTGCATTTGTAGACCAATCTACTGCCAATTTAAATAGTTCTAAATCTACAGTTGCCAATCTTCAAGCAAGATTACAGCAAGTAGAAGCACAGTTGTTGAATGCAGAAAGTGCTTATAATCGCAGCAAAGGTTTGTACGATAAAAAAATCATTTCAAAATCAGATTTAGAAAATGCAGAAGCAGCCTATCAATCAGCAAAAGCAGAATACAAAGCGGCTCAAAAATCTATTGATGGTGCTAATTACAATGTAAAAGCAGCACAAGCCGCTATTAAAGATGCCAAAAACAACTTAAACAAAACTGCCATTTACGCACCAATGGACGGTGTTATTTCTTTATTGAATGTAAAAAAAGGCGAAAAAGTAGTAGGTACTTTGCAAATGGCTGGAACAGAAATGATGCGTATTGCCAACTTTGAAGCAATGGAAGTAAAAGTAGAAGTAAGCGAAAGTGAAATTATTAAAATTAGACAAGGCGATACTGCTTTGGTAGAAGTTGATGCTTACTTAGATAGAAAATTTAAAGCCATTGTAACTGAAATTGCCAACACTTCTAAAGGTGCAAGTGGTATTAGTGGTTTAACAAGCGATCAAAGTACTAATTTTGAAGTAAAAGTTACTTTGTTAAAACAATCGTATATTGATTTATTGACCGATAATCCAAAGCCATTTTTACCAGGAATGTCTGCTACGGTTGATATTATTACTGATAAAAAACCAAATACATTAGCTATTCCAATTCAAGCAGTTACTACAAAAGATACTATGATAAACGGTAGTATGAAAACTCAAGAACTCGTTTTTAAAGTAGTTGATGGTATTGCAAAACAACAAGTAGTAACAAGTGGAATTCAAAACGAAAACTACATTCAGATTTTGGAAGGTTTAAAACAAAACGACAAAGTAGTTACTGGTCCTTACAATGTTTTAACTAAAGAATTAAAAGAAGGTGATAAAGTAAGTGTTAAGAAAGAAGAAGAGAAAAAGTAGTTTGTTCTAGAATAGATTGGCGTCTTTCCGTAATTTTGAAATATGAAAAATATACGGAACCTAATTATCCTCAATTATTTTTTTGTAGGAATAATTTATTTCTCTATGAATTTTTTTCTCGCATGACAAACGGTTTTAAATATATTATTTATTTATTTTTATTTTGTTTGATTAGCTGTCAAAACAATCATCGTCAAATTGATTTTTATTACTGGAAACAACAATATCAAATTGATAGTCTAGAACAAGAAACACTACATTTACTCAACACAAAAACCATCTACTTACATTATTTTGATGTGGTTTGGCATAACGGAAAAGCTGTTCCAAAATATAAGGTTGAAATTAAAGAAAAAGTAAATTATGCTGTTGTTCCAACTGTCTATATTGAAAATGATGCCATTGCTAATTTATCTTTCGAGCAAATTGAGTCATTGAGTAAAAACATGGTTCAACTAATTGAAAAAATCAATCAACTGAATAATATCAAAGCAAAAACAATACAAATTGATTGCGATTGGACGGTGAGTACCAAAGCGAAATACTTTAAACTACTTACACTTTTACAAGAAAATTATAAAGTAACAGCTACTATTAGATTACATCAAATAAAATATAAAAATACCACTGGTGTTCCGCCTGTAAAAAAAGCAGTGTTAATGTTGTACAATATGGGCGATGTAAAAAACATCGATGAATACAATTCTATTCTCAATATTAATACTACAAAAAAATATATTGCCTACGCTAAAAAATATCCAATACCATTAGATTATGCATTTCCTATTTTTTCGTGGACAGCTATTTTCAGAAATAATAAATTAATGGCTATAAAAAACAATTTGCGTAAAAGTGATTTTAAAACTAATGACTTAAAAGCACTCAACAATACACTCTATCAAGTGCAAACAAGTCAGTTTTTAGCTGGTTTTTATTTTATGAAAAATGATATTATACGATTTGAACACATCAACAAGAATGACTTAAAAGATTTGTATTTGTTAACGAAAAAGAATTGTAATTACAAAAAATTTGATATAGTTTTATATCACTTAGACAGCCAATCATTAAAACTATTATCGAATGAAACCATACCAACTATTCAGCAGTTTAATTAGCTTTTTTATACTTGTATTATTTCCTATTAATTATTCTGACGCTTGTGCAGATGGAGGTTATAGCGAAATTTATTATTCAATGTTTACACCAGAAATTGCCAACACGCCAAATTTTACACCTTACTTTTTTAGCTACGATTACTATTATGGCAATATAGATAGATATGAAGTTGATGAAGAGAAACACAATCAATTACAAGATGATAATATAAAAGCATGGCAACAATATTTCAATAATCAACTTACCGAAAAACAAGTAAGCGAACTAATGAAAGCAGATGCTAAAGCAACGCAACAATTTTTATCTACTAGCAAAAATAATATCTTAAGTCAGTATCAATTAAAATTTAAAAATGAATTTAAAAGTTTTTACAACTACTGGTACTACGCTCTACAATGCGAAAAAAATGCTTATTTATATACTGGAGAATATAGTTGGGACTTACAATATAAATCACCGAACAATAAAAATATTACTAATTTAATTAATCAATTAAAAATAAAGTACGATAGCGAAAACAATGCATTTTTAAAACAAAGATATGCATATCAAATTTTAAGAATGTATTTCTATAATTTTGATTTCTTAGAAACAATAAAATGGTTTAATAGTTGTAAAGACCTCAATAAAAACAATGGATATATTTTTTATAGAAGTATTCAATATGTTAGTGGAGCTTTGTATCGACTAAAAAAGTATGCTGCAGCCAATTATATGTATAGTGTATTGTTTAAAGAGTATGCTCCTTTACAAAAAGAAGCTATGGCGTACTTTCATCCACAAGAAGAAAGTGATTGGCAAGAAAGTTTAGAATTAGCAAAAAAAGGAAATACCGAAATTGAACTTTGGACAATGCTTGGCTATTACGCAGATCCATTACGAGCAATTGAAGCAATACAACAACTTGATGCAAGTTCTAAATACAGTAAATTATTAGCTACACGATTTATAAATACATTAGAAGTTAATTTATTTGATACAGACACTTATAGAGACACTGAAAAGTACAGCTCAAATAACAAAACTCAACTAAAACAAGCTATAAATACTTTTAAAAATTTTGTTGATTTAGATAAAAGCAATAACAATTTTTGGAACACAGCACTCTCCTATTTGTATTTTTTAGATGAAGACTATCATTTGTCTGAACAGACTGTACAAAAAGTAAATTTAAATAATGCTAATGATGATTTAATTGGTCAGGTAAAAGTGATTGAATTTATTAATAAAGTCTATGCTTGTGAACATATAGATGCTTCTTTTGAAAATAGTATTCTAGATAACTTAAAATACATTATAAATAATAATAGAAATAATTACTATTATTACTACGACAATATTAATAAAACAAATAATGTAAGAACTCATTATGTATATCAATCGTGTATGAAAATATTGAGCGATTTATATGCCAAACAAGGTGAAAACTTAAAAGCAGAATTGTGTTTTAGCAATGATAACTTTATAAATAGCATCAGTAATATTGATGCAATGACTCAGTTTATGCAACAAAATAAAAATCCATTTTATCAAACTTTAATAGAGCAATATCGTTGCGATGTAAATTGTTTAACAGATTTATGGGCAACTCGTTTAGCTCAAGAAGGCAAATTAGATGAAGCCATTGCTAAGTTCAAAGAAATTCCAAACGAAGCACAAACCAAATTATTAGCCAATCCATTTAATGCTTGGGTAAACGATTGTCACGACTGCGATTTTAAAAGAAAACAAACTACAGTTTATACTAAATTGTCTTTTTTAGAAACCATGAAAAAAATGGAAACTACTGCAAAAAATAATCCAACCGAAGCAGCTATTAATTATTTTTTAATGGGAAATGGTTACTACAACATCACGCATTTTGGTAATGCAAGAATGTTTTATAACTATGCAAGTGATTGTATTAGATATAGCAGTTATAGCTTTATTACTAATTGGCAAGATAATGAACCAATTTTTGAAGAATACAGAACCGATTTGAATCAAATACCATACAACTGCGATTTAGCCAAAAAGTACTACAAAAAAGCAATGGACTTAGCTACTGACAAAAATTTAAAAGCTAAATGTTGTTGGATGTTGGCTAAGTGTGAGATGAACGACTACTACGAATCGGATAAGTTTATTGCCAACAAAAATAAAGACATTGATTTTGTAAGTGGCTACTATTATAAGCTTTTCAAACAAAACTACTCAGACACTAAATACTACCAAGAAGTCATTAAATCATGTTCGTATTATAATGCGTATGTGCAGTAATATATCTAATTATTTTTTTATAAACTTATAAAATAAAGTTATACAAAAGTGTCCTACTTGTAATACTAAGCAACAGCTAAATTACTATCAATCTGTTAATATTACACTTCAACCAGAGTTAAAGCAAAAAGTTTTAGATCATCAATTAAATTTACAAAGATGTTCTCATTGTAATAATCAAATAAATGCTTTTACAGTAGAAAATTTATACCCAACGCCACATACATTTACGATGAATAAGCAAAATATTTTTTCTAGAAATGTAAATCCAAACAACAATTTTCATTTGCCTAAAAAATTTGAATTACAAGTTACTCCAATTTATTTTGCACTAGATAAAATTTCGCAAGGAAAAATACATTTGAATAAGCTTATCCACTAGTTATCAATAGTTTATTTACCGTTTTTAGTTTGATATGAACAGCTTTATCAACGAATAATGGCTACTTGTACACAAATTTATATTAATTCTCACATTAATTAACTGATAATCAAAATCATACAATATTCAACCTAAAATTTAATATTAATTCACATACAAAAGTGCATACAAAATTATAGTTTTTGGCTATTAAACTATTACTTTTGAAAGCTATGTCAGAACAAACTACCAATAAAAAAACACGACTTACTAGAACTAAAACCGACGATATTTCTCATTTATTATATGGAAAAATTCCACCACAAGCTCGTGATTTAGAAGAAGCAGTACTTGGTGCTATTTTAATTGAAAAAGATGCTATTAGTTATGTTTCTGATGTATTAAAACCAGAAAGTTTTTATGTTGATGCTCATGCTAAAATATATGAAGCCATTCAAGATTTATTTGGTAAAACACAACCTATCGATTTACTAACGGTTACCGAAGAACTTAGAAAAAAAGGTCAGTTAGAAAATGTTGGTGGTGCGTTTTATTTGAGTGAGTTAACCAATAAAGTAGCTTCTTCTGCCAATGTAGAATATCATGCGAGAATAATTATTCAGAAATTTATTCAAAGAGAATTAATCAGAATTTCTAACGATATTATTAAAGATGCTTATGAAGATACTACCGATGTATTTGATTTATTAGATACTTCTGAAAAAAGAATCTATGAAATTACAGATAAAAACTTAAGAAACTCTACACAAAATATAGGTAAACTCGTATCAAAATCTATCATGCAAATTGAAGATTTAGTTAAACGAGAAGATGGTATTTTGGAAGATTCTGTACCTTCTGGTTTTATTGATTTAGATAAAGAAACTTCTGGCTGGAAAGCTACCGACTTAATTATTATTGCAGCAAGACCAGCAATGGGTAAAACGGCTTTTGTATTGAATTTAGCAAGAAATGCAGCAGTAGATTTTAACAAACCAGTGGCTATATTTTCGTTAGAAATGGGTGCAGTGCAATTAGCTAAAAGATTAATTGCTATGGAAACCGAAATTAACGCTCAAAGTATTTCTAATGGCAAGTTAACTGACGCAGAATTAAAAATGATGAGTCAGAAAGTTGAAAAACTATCGCAAGCACCAATTTATATTAACGACCAACCTGCTATTAATATTTACGAGTTAAGAGCTCAATGTAGACGATTGCAAAATGCAAAAGGCATACAAATGGTCATCATCGATTATTTACAATTGATGAGTGGCATTGGTGATGGAAAAGGCATGAACAGAGAACAGGAAATTTCAAATATTTCTCGTTCATTGAAAAGCTTAGCAAAAGAATTAAACATACCAGTAATTGCTTTATCACAGTTAAATCGTAGTGTAGAAACACGATCTGGTGATAAAAGACCACAATTATCAGACTTAAGAGAATCTGGTTCTATTGAGCAAGATGCAGATATGGTTATGTTTTTATATCGTCCTGAATATTATAATTTAATGACAGATGAAAGTGGACAATCTTTAGCTGGAATTTCGGAAGTCATTATAGCAAAGCATAGAAATGGACCAACAGGAACTGTAAAACTTAGATTTAAAAAAGACTTTGGTCGATTTACAGATGCTGGTGGTTTGTTTGACGAATTAGAAGACTTAGGCAGTTATAAAACCATTCCTTCAAAATTAAATAGCGACAATCCAAATATCAATAACGACGATGATGATGACGCCTTTGATTTATTTTAATAAAATTTTTATTTAATAAATACAATTGTTAAATTTTGTTATTGAATTAAACTTATGCAATAAAGTTGAGTCTAATACATTAAATATTAAATTCAACAATTATGGACAGAAAAAAGTTTTTAAGAAATGGCATATTAGGACTAGGTTCTTTGGTTGCCGTACCTGCAATTATTAGTGCTTGTAACAAAGAAGAAAATAATGGTGCTTGCAGCTTATCTCCTTCCGAAACGGCTGGACCTTTTCCTATAAAAACGCCATCTGAATTGGTATTGCAAAATATTAAAAGTGATAGAAATGGTATTGCGATGACTATAGACTTAACTATTTTAGATCAAAGTAACGACTGCCAACCACTTGCTGGTGTTTTTGTTGATTTATGGCATTGTGATGCTGATGGCAATTATTCTGAATATGGAGGAAATGAATTGCAAACTACAGATTATAGAGATAAAGATTTTTTAAGAGGAAGACAAACTACAGATGCCAATGGACAAATTTCATTTATTAGTATATTTCCTGGTTGGTATCCTGGAAGAGCACCTCATATTCATTTAGAAATTTTAGATAGTAATGAAAATTCTATACGAGTTACACAAATTGCTTTTCCAAAGAGTACCTGTGATACTGTTTATGCTACTAGTAATTACAAAGGAACAGCAGATACTTTAAATAATAATGATAATGTATTTTCGGATAGTGTTGATGGTAATATGGCTGATTCATTAACTGGAAATACTACTGATGGTTATACTTTAACCAAAACTATTGTAGTATAATTTAAAGAAGAAGCATAATAAGATAATAAAAAAGCCATTCTAAAAATAGAATGGCTTTTTATGTACCCAGGGCGGGACTTGAACCCGCACGCCCTCAACAGGCACAGGATTTTAAGTCCTGCGTGTCTACCGATTCCACCACCTGGGCAACTTAAGAGCGAATGACGAGACTCGAACCCGCGACCCTCACCTTGGCAAGGTGATGCTCTACCAACTGAGCTACATTCGCATGATTTAAAAGAACGGAATGCAAAAATACTATCTTTTTTGATTTGGCAAAATGATTTTAAAGAAAAAAAAATTAAATTGCTATTAATTTTCATAACTAACTAGTTATCAAACTGAAAGGAATGAATTAAAATAATTTAATAGTTGAAGACTTTAGCAGTTAACTCTTGCATTGCTTTAATACAATGTTTTTGGACATGGTATAGGTAATTTAGGTGTAATTCTGTCTTTAAATACTTGGTTGCCATACACCAATGATATTTCTAAAGCTCCAACTGATTTATTGGCTCTTATTAATTTAGATGTTTGTACATCGTAAGCAATATTGATGTTGATTTTTTTATAGTAAAACTGTGTTCCTATAATTACAGCATCATTCCATCTATAATGCGTACCTATAGCAATTGCATATTTTTCATTGGCTTGATTATTCTTGCTTTTTTTAGAATATTGTACATATGAACCAAATATATACTCACTAAATAGCTTTTGTTTTTGAATTAGCACATTTGGAAGAATTGAAATATTACCTTTAGTTTTTAAAGCAGCTCCCAGTTGAAGTGTATATCTTTTTTGAATTGGAATGTTGTTGTCTTTATTCCAAGAAACATTATTGGATACTAAATTAAATGCACCAAAACCAATATGTGCATTAATTTTTGATGTAGGTTGCATTGTAAATAATATACCAGATCCAATATTATAATTAAATTTTTTATTAATTAAATTATATTCTGTTAATTCATTAAAATCAAAATTATTAAATCCATTAAAGGCATCTTCTGTAGTAATTTTAGAAAAATCAATACTAGAAAATTGTAAGCTGTTTTGAATACCAAAAGACAGTACAAACTTGTATTGTTTATCTAATACTTGCGAGTAAGCATAATTCAACATAATTACATTCTTGGCAAAACGAATACTTCCTGCAACATCACTATAAAAATGCACACCTAAACCCATAATACTTGTAGGTCGTTTTTGTTTAAACAAAGAAGCATCAATTCCAAAACCAACTGTATTAAAAACATTGTTTAGTGTAGGCGATTGATTTCTATATGTGAGTCCAATTTTTATATCTTCTTCAAATACTCCTGTAAAAGCTGGATTAATTACATTGGGCAATAATCTAAATTGCGAAAAGTGAATATCTTGCGATTGGATATTACAACATAATATCAACAATAAAATACTTATATAATATTTTTTATCGCAACAGAGTAACATCACCAGTTTTTAAAATCTTTTTTCCATTAATACAATAAGCTTCTATATAATACACATAAACTCCAGGTGGCAACAATTCTCCATTATACATTCCATTCCAACCTTTATTAATATCATTCGTTTCAAATAGCAATTTTCCCCAACGGTCAAATATTCTAAAAATAGTTATATAATCAATACTATGACCTAGAATCTTTAATTCATCATTTTGTCCGTTATAATTTGGTGTAAAAGTATTCGGCACAAAAACTACTTTATCGCTACATTCATCATAGACCAATACTTCTACATTTGTTTGTGCTTTACAATTATTACTATCTATGGCTACAACAGTATAAGTAGTCGTTTGGTCTGTAGTTAATGTAGGATTAGCACATGGATTGCAAGATAAATTTTGTGTAGGTAACCAATGAAAATCAACAATATAGTCGGAAGTTGCACTGAGTTGTACTGGCGAACCACTGATAGCATAATATGGTGTTGTTGCTTGAACATTTGGTAATGAAACAACATCTATATTAATTGGAAACTGTTGTGCAGTACATTTTCCATTACTTACTGTTACTTGATACGATTGATTAGACTTAGGATAAACTATTGGGTTACTAATATTTATATTATTTATATCATTAGTTGGCGACCATACAAATTTTGGTAAATTATTGTCTGTTGTATCACCAAAAGCAAACAATTGAATTGAATCGTTGATACATAGCGTAGCATTATCAAATAAAACACTTGCAGGAATAGTATCTATTACTTTAATAAAAATAGAATCTTTAGTAAAACAAAGTGCATTATCGTTATGTGCTTCTACAAAATACCATGAATCAGTATTAGGTTGTGCAATATAAGCTCCATTCTGAAAACTTAAATTTGGTATCCATTGGTAGTGATTAGCACCTTGAATTTTAATTTTAGCTTGTTCTGTTTTACAAATTTTCATTTCATCTGCTAGTGTAATTTTTGGTGTAGCAAATACTTTTATTTGTACAGCATCGTAAGCTATACAATTACTCATGGTTGTAATAGCCAACTTTATGGTATACACTGTTGTATTTTGAGTTGCTACAAAATGATGTTGCATCGCATCATTGGTACTCACCAATTGATTATTGATAAACCATTCTATTTTTTTAATATTAGTATTTCCTAAAATATTGGTTTGGTGTGTAAAATTAATCGTTCCAGTATCACATAAAGACAATGTTAATGCTTGAATATTGGTTTGCAGTTGATTCACAAAAACAGTATCTGACGAAATAATAATTGCTTGGCAACCATTAGCTTCTTCAATAACTACACTAGGCAAATAAGTTCCTGCTGTTTGATAGACATGTTTTATAGTATCATATAAAGCAGTAGATGTATTAGTAATAGAACTGCCATCACCAAAATCCCAATGATTTTTTATGCTAGTTGTTTTTTGTAAAATCATAGTAATAGTATCACCAATACAGACAGCATTTGGAGAACAATGTAAAACACCACTTGGTCCTAGTACTTCAATATAGTTTGATTTAATTACACTATCACTACAATTATATTTATTTTTAACGAATAATTTAACTGTATATTTTCCACCTTGTGTATAAATTGTAGATGGATTTAAATTGATATCGTTACTATAATTATTGTTGCCAAAACTCCATTGTAATTGTTGTATGTTATTGGCTGTTTGATTTCCTAGCAATTGAAAGTTGACTTTTAGTGTTGGACAAGGTGCAAATAATTGATCTGCTACAAAATCAAATATAAAATCTTGTATTTGTATATTATTTTTAGATATAGATTTACTACAACCTAAACTATCTGTAATAGTTAGTGTAACTGTATAATCTCCACTATTGGTATAACTGTGTTTTGGATTATGATTCGTAGCAGTTGTTCCATCACCAAAATTCCATAAATAAGAATAATTATTATTAATATACGAACTTATAAATTGTATAGGCAAATTAGTACAAGTAGTATCTACATCTGTAGTAAAATCTGGATAGAAAGAATTGACTCGAACTGTATCTTTTATAAATGCAGCACAACCAGCTGTATTGGTAACTTTTAATGTATATGTATATAAACCTGTATCTGCGTAAGCATGACTTGGATGTAAAGTATCTATAGAATTTCCATCTCCAAAATTATATAATATTGTATCTAAATTAGAAAAATAACTAATTACAGTATCTTTAAATTCTACTAAGTATGGTTTACAATTACTCAATACTTTAGGTTCTACAATTGTAGATAGTCCATCGCCAATTAAAAAACTATCTTTTACAATTTCTTTTTTACAAGAATCATTATACACTAAAACTAATTTTACATCATATATTTTATTTGGTTGCACTTGATATTCGTAGTCATAACATCGTTTACAAGTATCTGAGCCAATAACCCAATAAAAATTTTGTAACTGAATAAAAAATGCATTTAATAAATTAGACTTTAGTTGTGTCTTAAAAGGAGCACATCCAATATTTTTAGTGGCTATAAGATCTACATTAATAGATTCAAGTACAATACTTCTTATTAATGAATCAGTACAATTTGTAGTTTTGTTATATACAATTTGTTTTATTTTATAATTATCAATATTATTACTAGCATAAGTATATTCAAAAACAAGTGATGGATTAATTAGTTTATCTCCATTACCCATATCATAAACAACTGAGTCTGCACCTGTAGCAGAATTTACTACTTTAATGGTTCTGTCTTTGTTACAAACTGTTTGTGTAAAGAAGTTTGCTTTAGGATATAAAACCATAACATCGTCTATTTTCATAGTATCTGGACAACCTAAATAGCTGCCCACTAATTTTACTGTATAAGTAGTTGGTTGACTTGGAAAATTATATCGATGAAATGTATTATTGCCTACTTCAAAAAATCCATCACCCATTAGCCATTTAAAGTCTATTGGTACATTAGATAAATTTGCTGCTTTTAAAAAAACAGTATCGTGTACGCATACAGTAGTATTAATAATATTGCCTACGAAATTAGATACTTTGTAGCCAACGCTAATTTGTGCTTGTTTGGTAATAATTTCGCAATTATTATATACTACTCTTACACTTAAATTATAAGTACCTTCTTGACTATAAGTATGAAATGGTGCTACTTGCCCAACAACATTTGGCGTGCCATCACCAAAATTCCAAATAATACTATCAAATGCATGAGCACTATTGATGACTACAGAAGGTCTTATTGGCAACCAGTAGCAAGTTGGTTCATTTATATGTATAATATCTACAGATGTAACCACTACATTAACAAAATTTTCCTTTAATAAAGATGCTACACAACCTAAACTATTTTTAACTTCTAAGACAACACTAAAAGAAGCACTGCTTGATGTTTGTTGATAAAAATTATAATTAATTGTTCTAGTGTATAATGTGTCAATTCTAATAGTATCTTTTAAAATATACCATGTATAACTATAATTATTATCTGGAAAAGTTGGTGTAAGCGTAGATGTTTTATTGCAACTCACTGTTTTATTATCAATAGTAAAATCTATAGTTGGATTGTCTTCTACTACAATTTGCTTACTAATAGTATGTGTGCAATTATTATAAGTTGCAGTAAGTGTAACTGTATATGTTCCTACATTATCATACACAACATTGGCTTGTTTTACATTATTAGCTGTTTCTCCGTTACCAAAATCCCAACTTAAATTAGCTAAAACATTATTAGAATTATCTTGAAAATGTATAGTATTCCCTTTACAAATTTTTTGTGGTGAAACAGAGAAATCTGCCAATATACTTTCTAAAATAACAAATTCGTTTTTAACTACAGTATCTTTACATCCATTATTTCCAGTAACCATTAAACCAACATCATATCTTCCACCATTAGTATAATTATGTTGTGGATTTATTTGATTGCTTGAAGTATTATCTCCGAATGTCCAATTTGCAGTTGCTACACCATTACCTCCACTAGTAGTATTTTGAAAAATTACATTAGTTGGTATTACACAGTTTTGATGATTTGGTGAAGAAAAATTGGCTTCTGGTTTATCTAAGACATTAATATAAGCTGTTTTTTGAATCGTACTTTCGCAAGCTCTATTATCGGTTACTTTTAGAAAAACATTTTTAAATCCATCAAAATTATAAATATGTGTATTGTTTTGTTGTTCTGAAGTATTGCCATCGCCAAAATCCCATTGCCAAGCAACAATAGTGCTTCCAGTTGCAGTAGATAAATCGGTAATTGTAGTAGTTAAAGGTTCACAGCCAGTGGTTATATTTGCTGTAAAATTAGCAGTTGGTTTATTATAGACAACAATGGTATCTTTAAATGTACTAGTTAGATTGCCTTTGGTAACAGTAAGCGTTACTATATAATTTCCTGCTTGTGTAAAAGTATAAGTTGGTGTACATATACTACTTGTAGCACCATTGCCAAAATTCCAAGAACAGTTGTCTGGATTTCCTGTTGAAGTATTAAAAAAATCGACTCTATAAGGAACACAACCAGTATCATTTGGTGTAGTTACAAATGCAGCATTAATTTGTGCATAGGAAAACTGAACAAAGCAACAAAGGATAATGAGTAATATATATTTAGGTATTTGCAAAGCAATTAAGTTCTATACAAATATAATTAATATTTTTTAGTTTTTTCGTTGATAATAGATAATACTAACCTGAGTTCGGTTTAAAATTTATTATCAAATACTGTTTATCAATAATTTAGATTTAAACAGATCTTAAAGGAGATACAGCTACGCTGTATTTTATAAATTTTCTATCATTTCTAATAAGGTTGAAGTGCTACGCACTTATTAAGTTACTAAAATATGCAACTACTATAATATAATTTAAGTACTTATAATATTTTAAAAAAATGAACTCAGATTAAATAGCATTCAAAATAGCTTTATTTTTTTGCATTTTTTTACTGACTTCTGCGTTAAAAATAAATTTGAGTATTCTTTTTACTATTTAAGTGCTATGCTAGTATAGCTACGCCATACTTTTTACTTTTTTAGAAAAATTACAACAATACATCTATTAATTAATAATAAATCAATATTTATTTATCTAAAAAATCTAATGCATCTTTAACCTTATTTTTTTGTAGCATAATGTCGAGTACTTCGTTCATGTCTGTTACAAAATGAAACTGCATGCCTTTTATATAACTTTCGTTAATTGCTTCTACATCTTTTTGATTTTGCTCACACAATACAATCTCTTTAATGTTTGCTCTTTTAGCTGCTAGTATTTTTTCTTTAATGCCTCCAACTGGCAACACCTTTCCACGCAAAGTAATTTCGCCTGTTAATGCTGTAAAAGGTTTTAAAGGTCGTTGTGTGTACAAAGAAGCCAAAGCAGAGAGCAAAGCAATTCCAGCAGAAGGTCCATCTTTTTTTATAGCACCTTCTGGAACATGAATATGTAAGTGATAATCTTTAAATGCATTATCTGGTATATTTAAGTCGCTCGCTTTTGATTTTAAATAGGTCAATGCCGTAGTAGCTGATTCTTTCATTACCGTACCTAAATTTCCTGTTAGCGTAATGCCAGCACTACCTTTGGTTACAGCAGATTCTAAAAATAAAATATCGCCGCCCATTGGTGTCCATGCTAAACCAACAGCTACACCAACTGGCAAATCTTTAGTATATAAATCGTTATTATATTTTGGTTTACCTAATATTGCATCTACTTGCTCTATGGTAATATTTTTTTCATAGTCTTCTTCTAGTGCAATACTTTTGGCAATGTTTCGCATTATAGACGCAATAATTCGATCTAATTCTCTAACACCACTTTCATAAGTATATTTTTGAATAATATATTCTAATATTTTATTGCTAATATTAATTTGATTGGCTTTTAAGCCATGTGCACTTCTTTGTTTAGCAATGAGATGTTTTTTTGCAATTTCTACTTTTTCTTCCACGGCATAACCACTAAGTTGTATGATTTCCATTCTATCTCGTAGAGCAATTGGAATATCACCCAAACTATTAGCTGTAGCAATAAACATCACCTTAGATAAATCGAATTCTTGCTCTAAATAATTATCGTAAAAAGAGGCGTTTTGCTCTGGATCTAGTACTTCTAATAAAGCCGCACTTGGATCGCCACGATGGTCTTTACCAACTTTGTCTACTTCATCTAAAATAAAAACAGGATTGGCTGACTGCACTTTTTTCAAAGACTGAATAATACGACCTGGTAATGCTCCAATATAGGTTTTTCTATGACCACGAATTTCGCTTTCATCATGTAATCCACCTAAAGCCATGCGTATATATTTACGATTGATTGCTCGTGCAATACTTTTTCCAAGTGAAGTTTTACCAACTCCTGGAGGACCAACGAAACACAAAATCGGCGATTTCATATCTCCTTTTAGTTTGAGTACTGCCAAGTATTCTAGAATTCTATCTTTAATTTTATCCAGTCCAAAATGGTCTTGGTCTAAATATTTTTTTGCTTGATTTAGGTTAAAGTCGTCATCTGTAAATTCGTTCCAAGGCAACTCTACCATCCAATCTAAATAGTTTAGAATAACAGAATACTCTGCTGCTGCTGGATTAATTCTTTGTAGTTTATTAATTTCTTTGTCGAAGTGTTCGCCAACAGTTTTAGACCATTTTTTTTCTTTAGCTTTTTCCTTTAATCTGTTTATTTCCTCTTGATACATATCTCCGCCTAATTCTTCTTGAATAGCTTTGAGTTGTTGATTGAGAAAATATTGCTTTTGTTGTTGGTCGATGTCTGTTTTTGTTTTAGTATGAATATTGGCTTTAATTTCTTGTACTTGCATTTCGTGTTGCAAATATTTAATCACCAACTGTACTTTATCTGACAATTTTTCTAATTCTAAAACAGCTTGTTTTTCGTTGGCATCTACACTTAAATTAGATGCAATAAAATAGGTTAAAAACTTTAAGCTGTCGATATTATTAATTACAATTTTTCCTTCATTAGGCAATTGTGGTGATAAGTCTATGATTCTTAACGACAATTCTTTCAAAGTTGCCATTAATGCCTTTGCTTCGGTTTCGTCTTCTAAAGGTGTTTCATTTACCAAACTAATTGACGCATTAATATATGGCTCTGTTGATTTAATTTCATTAACCTGCATTTTTTTTACACCTTGAAGAATAACGGTGTTTCCTTCTGGCATTTTAATGAGTTTTATAATTTTTGCAACCGTACCAATATTATGAATATCTTCTAATTCTGGTTCTTCTACATCGTCTTTTTTTTGAGCAACTACGCCTATAAATTTTTTATTTTTATAGGCATATTGTACTGCTTTGCTAGAGCGTTCTCGTCCTACGGAAATAGGAATAATTACACCAGGTAATAATACATTATTTCTTAATGGAAGAATTGGCAGTTCTGTAGGTATTTCTTCATTTTGACTAGCAGAATTTTCATCATCTAAAGAAAAAATAGGTATAGTTTCTATATGGTCTTCTCCAAACATATCGCTAAAAGTTAAATCGTTAAACATCATAAGTTGTCATTTTGACAATAATATACAATATACATTCAAATAGTAGGAAATGCAATTATCATGCTACAATATTAAACAGCAAAAATGACAGTTTGTTGTGTTAACTAATAGAAAGATTTGATAGATATTTTAACTTTCGTTATCTGTTGGATATTCATTAGTTAACGTTAACAATTGCAAGTGTTCAAATAAGTAATTTGTCTTTCCTTGAAGTCTAAAGCCAAATGTTTGGAGATACTTAGCAACATCAGATTGAATAAAATTGAGATAATATTTGCTTTCGTAAATATTTATCAAATACGAAGTACACGAAGCAATGAATTTATTTTGAGGTAAGTCGTATTCAAAAACATAAAGTTTTCCATCTTTTTTTAAGACTCTTTTTATTTCTTTCAATACAGATGTTCTTACTTCTAATGGCATATCATGTAGTCCTAAACTTATTGTAACAATATCAAATTCATTATCTTGAAAACTCATTTCACTTGCATCCATTTGTAGGAAAGTTAGATTGTCTTTTGTAGTTTTCTTTCTAGCAACGGCAAGCATTTTTGATGATAAATCAATACCTATCACTTTTTTTGCTTGCTGACTTAAGAAGATTGCTAAACTTCCAGTTCCAGTGGCTACATCTAATACAGATTTACCAGTTGGGTTTATTGCTTGCATCATTTCTTTTCTAACACCAGATAGAAGTAATTCAAATCCATCATAAATTGGAGCCCATCTTGCGAACAATATATCATTATATTTTTTATAATCTTTCATTTTTTAGATACAATAATTTTGTATTCTATAACATCACAGTAAGAAAACCAAACATCTCAACCTTGAGTAAGTTAATCTCATTAGCTAAATTTACAAAAAGAATATGGATTTAAAATTGGCAACTAAAAATGTACTAAATTAAAATCTTAGTAGTAGATAAATTTTAAATAATTATATTTTATTATAAATTATAATTATTTATATCTCCTAATACCTAGAATAATGTAAAACAATGTTACTTAAGATGCTTGCTTCGTAAACTACTACGCTCAGAGAAATATACATTATAAAGTTTACACTTTTGGTGCAGCGTTTAATATTTCTTCACTGGCTTCGCTAGCATACTTTTTAAAATTCTCATTGAATTTAGTAGCTAACTCTAAAGCTTTTGCATCATATGCTGCTTTGTCTGCCCAAGTGCTTCTTGGATTTAATATTTCAGCTGGTACACCTTCGCAACTTGTAGGAATTTGTAAATTAAAGATTGGTGTAGTATCATAAGCTACTTCATTTAATTTACCATTTAATGCAGCTGAAATTAAAGCTCTAGTATATTTTAAGCTCATTCTTTGTCCAACACCATAAACACCACCAGTTAATCCAGTATTAATTAACCATACATTTGCACCACATGCTTTAAGCTTTTTACCTAGCATTTCTGCATAAGCTGTTGGATGCAATGGTAAAAATGCAGCACCAAAACAAGCAGAAAATGTAGTTTGTGGTTCTTCTACGCCAGCTTCTGTTCCTGCTACTTTAGAAGTATATCCAGAAATGAATAAATACATAGCTTGTGCTTCTGTTAATTTACTAATTGGAGGCAATACACCAAATGCATCGTATGACAAGAAAAATATGTTTTTTGGAATTCCACCTACAGATGGAACTGCAATATTATTGATATGATATATTGGATAAGATACTCTTGTATTTTGTGTGATACTTACATCTTCGTAGTTAACTTTGTTCGTATCTTCATAGAAACCAATATTTTCTAAAATAGCACCTTTAGTAATAGCATGGTAAATATCTGGTTCTTTTTCTTCTGTTAAATCAATACACTTTGCATAACAACCACCTTCAAAATTAAATACACCAGTATCGCTCCAGCCGTGTTCATCATCTCCAATTAATTTTCTATTTGGATCGGCACTAAGTGTAGTTTTTCCTGTTCCAGATAAACCAAAGAACAATGCAGTATCTCCATCTTTACCAATATTAGCAGAACAGTGCATACTCAACACATTTTTTTGATGTGGTAGAATATAGTTCAAAACAGTAAAAATCCCTTTTTTAATTTCGCCAGTATAAGCACTTCCGCCAATTAAAATTACTTTTTTTGTAAAGTTAATGATAGAAAAGTTGTGTTGTCTAGTTCCGTCTACAGCTGGATCTGCCATAAAACTTGGAGCACAAAGAATTAGCCACTCTGGTTCAAAGTTATTCAACTCTTCTTCAGACAATCTTAAAAACATATTATCTGCAAATAAAGAAGCCCAAGGTGTTTCTGTAATTACTCTAATATTTAATTGATAATTTTTATCAGCACAAGCAGCTACATCTCTAACGAAAATTTCTGGTAAGTTATCTAAATAAGCAGTTACTTTATCTTGTAGCTTGTCAAAATTTTCTGGTGAAAACGGTTGATTGATATTGTTCCAATCTACAGAATTAGCTGTTAAATTATCTTCTACACAAAATTTATCTTTCGGCGATCGCCCAGTAAATTCTCCTGTGTTAATACACAGAGCACCAGTATCGTTAAGTGTTCCTAAGTTTAGTTCTAGTGTTTTGTTGATTAATTCATCTCTTGTTACATTCCAATTTAACTTGGTTTTAAGAATGCCAATTTCAGCTAAATCCTTGATGGTCTTGTCGCTCATATTTTAGATTATTTTCAATTTTTCAGTGATTAACAAAAATAGCGAATTTATCAAAGCAAAATAGTTGTTAAAGTTTTAGTAATATAGTGATAAAAGAAAATTCTCAAATGCACGAATAAGTACTTCCTGGTAACATTTGAATTAGACCAGCCAATTCTAAATTAAATAATATTGGAGATAATTGATGATTGCTTAGCGTTACGGCTCTACTTAGTTTATCTATATGTAGAGATTTATTTTTTGACAAACAGTTGTAAACCAATTGTTCTTCTGCACTTAATTCTACAAATAGTTTAGTTTGATTATTATTTTCTTTGGGCTGATTCCAATTGAGTAATTGTATAATATCATCTGCATTTTCTACTAATGCTGCCATGTTTTTTTGAATTAAATGATGACAACCTTTTGAGAATTTATTATTAACATCTCCAGGAAAAGCCATTACTTCTCTATTGTAAGAATGTGCTAAACGAGCAGTAATTAATGCACCACCTTTTATTGCAGATTCTACAACAATTGTTGCATCTGACAATCCTGCGACTATTCTATTTCTTCTAGGAAAATTGTGTTTATCTGGCAGTGTATTAGAAAAAAACTCAGATACTATCGCTCCATTTTCTAGCATAGTATTTATATATTTTTTGTGTTCATACGGATAAATCATATCCAAGCCATGAGCCAAAACTGCTATAGTTGGTATATTGCTTTCCAATGCTACTTTATGTGCTACAATATCAATGCCATACGCCAAACCACTTACCACGGTAACACCTAAAGTGGCTAGTTTTTGTACTAACTGAATCGTTAATTCTTTACCATAATTCGTAGCATTTCTAGTACCAATTACACTTACTATTTTATTTACATTAAAATTAGCATTTCCTCTGGTAAACAAATAAGTTGGTGTGTCGTAACAATGTTTTAATCTACTAGGAAACTCATCATCATTCAATAACAACATGTGTATATTATTATTACTAATAAACTGTATTTCTTTTTCGGCTAGTAATAATGTTTCTTTACTTAAAATGTGCGTAGCTATATTTTCGTTGATGCCTTTTACTTTTATCAACATTTTTTTAGGTTGATTGAATACTTCGCTTGCAGAACCAAAAAACTCTATCAAATCCCTAGCTAATTTTGCTCCAATTAAATGTGTAGCACTTAATGCTAAAGTATAAAATTGTTCAGTAGATTTATCCATTAATCATAAGACGAGAAACTAGATAAAATTCCATAAAAAAGAAGTACTTTATTATTCATATTATAACATAAATAAAGATATTTCTTCAAAATGTTAGTTTCTTCAATAAAAATAATTTTTAAAAATAGATTTTTTGAATTATCATTGCATCATTAAAGCGATTGAAAGTGGAGAACGAAAAAAAATTTGACAACGGTGTTTTCTCTAAAAGAGTAAAAGCAGGTAAAAGAAGAACTTACTTCTTTGATGTAAGAACTACCAAAAACAACGATTATTACATCACGATTACTGAAAGCAAAAAAAGATTTAACGAAGAATCGTACGACAGACATAAAGTGTTTGTTTACAAGGAAGACTTTGTAAAATTTGTTAATGCTTTACAAGAAACTGTAGATCATATTAAAACTGAGTTATTGCCAGACTACGATTTTGATGCTCACAATCATGATGATTATGATAATTACGATGAGCAAAATACAAGCAATGACGAAGTAGTTCAAAATAACGATGAATTTAATTCTTCTAATAACGATAATGAGATTGAAGAACCTGAAAAATGGGACTAAATTCAAAAATTTCTCATTCTATAAATAATTAAAATATGGGTTTGCAATGCGGAATTGTAGGTTTACCTAATGTAGGAAAATCAACACTATTTAATGCTGTTAGTAATAATGCAAAAGCACAAGCAAGTAATTATCGTTTTTGTACTATTGATCCGAATGTTGGTTTAGTAGATGTTCCTGATAGCAGATTACAAAAATTAGCAGAATTGGTTCAACCAAACAAAGTTATTCCTACAACTATAGAGTTTGTAGATATTGCTGGATTGGTAAAAGGTGCTAGTAAAGGCGAAGGTTTAGGCAATAAATTTTTAGCCAATATTAGAGAAGTAGATGCGATTGTACATGTAATAAGATGTTTTGAAGATGATAATGTACTTAGAGAAGAAGGCGAAATTAATCCAATTGGCGATAAAGAAATTATAGAAACTGAACTACAGTTTAAAGACCTAGAAAGTGTAGAGAAAAAAATCACCAAAATAGAAAAACAAGCAAAATCTGGTGATGCTACAGCAAAAAAAGAATTGGCAATTCTACAACAATGTTTAACTGCATTAAATGAAGGTAAGAATATAAGAAGTTTAGACTTAAGCAAAGAAGATAAAACAGCTATTGCAGATTTACAACTACTATCGGACAAACCAGTTTTATTTGTTGCCAATGTAGACGAAGCATCTATTCTTACTGGAAATAAATATTCTGAACAACTGAAAGCTATTGCAGAACAAGAAGGTGCAGAAGTAATTGTACTGAACAACTCTGTAGAAGCACAACTTTCTGAAATGGACGCAGATGACAGAACGCTATTTCAACAAGACTATGGTTTAGAAGAACCTGGTTTAGATAAATTGATTCGTTCTGCATACAAACTGTTACATCTAATTACTTATTTTACTGCTGGCGTACAAGAAGTAAGAGCTTGGACGATTAAAGATGGCTGGAAAGCACCACAAGCAGCTGGCGTTATTCACACCGATTTTGAAAAAGGATTTATTAAAGCAGAAGTAATTGCTTACGAAGACTATGTAAAATATGGTTCGGAAGTTGCTGCTAAAGAAAACGGAAAGTGGAGAATGGAAGGTAAAGAATATGTTTTTAAAGATGGAGATGTAGTACATTTTAGATTTAATGTTTAAATTTGCACAAAAAAATATTTTATGGGAAAAGGAGATAAAAAATCAAAAAAAGGTAAAATTTTCATGGGTTCTTTTGGTAAAGTAAGACCTAGAAAACAAAAAAGCAAAACCACTAAAGAAAGCAAATAATTCATTTGTAAGAATTATAAATTTATTTACACAATATTGACAATTAATTTGTCTGTGCTTGCGTTTCTTACAATGTAAGTATGTTATTTTTGCGACGCAATGACTAGTAGCGAACAGAAAGATAAAAACCTTAGTGTTGCCATGGTAATTGATACTTGGGACGATGCAAGAAATGGTGCAGTAATTTCTACGCAACGCTTTACTAATATGCTTCGTGAAGATGGCAATACCGTTTTCGTAATTACTTCTGGAAAAGAAGAAGCAGGAAAAATTGCATTAAAAGAATTCTACGCTCCAATTGTAAAAAAAGTAATGCAAAAGATGAAATTTTCTTTTGCTTGGCCAAATAAGAAAAAAATAACTGCTATTTTTCCTCAATTAGATTTAATACACAACCATATGCCATTTTGGTTGAGTTATAAAACCATTAAATGGGCAAGAAAAGCAAATATTCCAGTAATCTCTACTTTTCATGTACAAGCAGAACAAATTGCTCACAATGCTGGATTTAGACAAGCTTTTGTAGTAAAATTTGTATATAAATTATTTGTTCGTTTTATTTATAACAAATCAGATTTGGTAATTTGTCCTAGTAAATTTGCCGAAGATGAAATTAAAAGACAAGGTTGTACTACACCAACAGTAGTTATTTCTAATGGTGTTACCAATCAGTATAAAGTATTAAAAAACATTCCTAAGAAATCTGACTTGTTTACTATTTTAAGCGTAGGAAGAAATGCTTACGAAAAAAGACAAGATATGATTTTAAGAGCTGTGGCTCGTTCTAAATACAAAGAGCAAATTCATGTACAAATTATTGGCGATGGACCAAGAAGACCGAAACTAGAAGCATTGAGTAAAAAACTTCAATTAAAAAATATTGAATTTAATAGTGTTTCTCAAAATGAAGTGGTGCAATATTACAATCAAGCAGATTTATATATACACGCTGCTGCTGTAGAAGTTGAATGTATGACTGCTACAGAAGCAATGGCTTGTGGTATGCCTTTGCTTATTGCAGATTCTGATTTAAGTGCGACGAAACAATTTGCTTTAAACAACGATTTTTTATTTAAAGACGAAGAAGAGTTAGTTCGTAAGATTGAATACTACTTTGAACATCAAGAAGCGTTAACAGAAGCGAGAACAGCTTACTTAGAAAAAGCCAAACAATACAGTATTGATATTTCATATCAGAAATTACTAGCAGCATATAGGTCTGTGTTAAAATAGTAGTAAGATTGTTAGAGTCAAGATTGTTAGATTATAGACTTTTTTGCTGAACTTACCTGTCTCTAGCTGTTGGCAGACATGTTACTAAACAGGTAGATTTCAGTATCTTATCCAACAAAATAAAATTAATCTATTTAAAATATTTTATTACACATAAGAGTTTTATAGAGTGCAATCATCCAATCGCAAAAAATCACTATATTAGTGCTATAATCTATTATCTACAAAAACAAAAAAAATGTATTTATTTTTTGATACTGAAACTACTGGAATTCCTAAAAACTACAAAGCACCTGTTACTGATGTTAACAATTGGCCAAGATTAGTGCAACTCGCCTATTTACTTTATGACAATAATGCTACGCTAGTTGCTAGTGGCGATTTTATTATTCAACCTAGTGGTTTTATTATTCCTGCAAGTGCTACAAAAATTCATGGCATTTCTACAGCAAAAGCAATTCAAGAAGGTCAACCACTCCTTGATGTACTACAACAATTCAATGCTTTAATCTCTCAAGCTAATTATTTGGTAGCACACAATATGGCATTCGATGAAAAAATTGTTGGTGCAGAGTTGATAAGAAATAGTATGCCTAATAGTATTGATGTGAAAAGGAAAATCTGTACAATGCAACAAACTGTAAACTTTTGTGCAATTAATGGATTGTATGGTTACAAGTGGCCAAAATTGTCTGAGTTGCACTACAAATTGTTTAACACTGGTTTTGATGAAGCACACAATGCAGCTGTAGATATTAGTGCAACTGCAAAATGTTTTTGGGAATTAAAACGCAGAGGTATTTTGTAATACAGTAACTACTTTTAAACAATTGAGCTTATTTTTTGTTTATTGGATAGATAGCATATCAACATTAAAAATTTATTTTATGAAACACAATATGGGAAAAACAGACAAAATGATTAGAACTGCAATTGCTTTAATAATTGCTGTTTTATATTTTGTTGGCGTAATTAAAGGTACTTTAGCTATAGTATTATTAATAGTAGCTACTGTTTTGTTGCTTACTAATTTTATTAGCTTTTGTCCGTTGTATACTGTGTTAGGTATCAATACCAATAAAGAAGATAAAGCGTAACTAATATTTACGACTTATTTATTCTGCTAGTGATTTAATGATTGCTACTGTTTCGCTATTGTCTACAGCTAAACCTTCCATTTGATGTTCTAACTCTCCTTGTGCATTAAATACAGAAATAATATTACTGTGAGAAAAATCTATTGGAGAAATAGAAGCATATTTCATAGCTACAACATTGGCAAACTCTCTTGTAGAAGCATCATCGCCAGTTAAAAATAACCATTTGCTATCGGTCATGTCATTGTCTTTGGCAAACTGTTTAAATCGTTCTGGTGTATCTGTTTTTGGATCAATACTTACTAAAATATATTGAATTGGTTTATTGGTTGTACCTACTTTTGCTGCTAGTGATTTCATATCAGCAACCAAGCGTGGACAAGCAGATTTACAAGTAGTATAAATCATTACTACAACTAAAACATTTCCATTTAAGTCTTTAAACTGAATTGATTTATTGTCTTGTGTTTTCCAAGTTGATTCTAAATTATAGATTGATAAATCTGATACCTCAGTAGCAGCACTTGGTAGTGTATGTTCATCTACTGTGGTTTCTTTTTCTTTTTGTTTACACGATTGAAATATCAATAATAAACATAGTAAACTTAAAAGTATTTTATTTTGTTTCATTAGTGTCATCTTTTTTCTTCCAGTTAAAGATAGTAGTATTTATATCTAAAGCAAACCAAAGCCAATCTTGCGATTTTTTTGGAGTAGTAATTCCTTTAAGTGCATTCAATTCATCTGTAGTAAAGTAATGCGAATATCCTACAGTACATTTTATAAATTTATAGATTGGTACTTGTAATTGAAAGTCTAACTCATCTCCTAAGTTGCCTAATTTATAGTTACTTCCATCGGCTGTATTAAAATGATGATAGATTAAACTTGTAGAAAACTTGTCATGTTTTATATTAATTTGAGCATTGATGTCTTGTAAGCCAACACTATTGGTATGATTGCCTACGAAATAATAATCCATCCAACCATTAAACTTATGATTGGTTCCGTAAAAAGGTGTGAATGCATTTGTTTTTGTACTATTTGATTTATTTCCAGATAAATATTCATAACCAATACCTATATTTAATAATTTTATTGGTTGATAATTAATAGAAGCCGACACTTCAAAAGCACTTAGTTTGTTATTGTCCCAACTTTGTGTTTTTCCAAACTGATAATAAGCACTTAAATCTGCTTTAATTTTTCCTTTAGTTAATAACATATATGTTCCAAATGTTTGAGAAAAATTAGTTTTAGTAGTATCTGTTGAATTATTTTTACTGGCTTGCATTCCGTTGTTTAAAAACAATCCACTAATTTTAAATACATCGTTTGGTGAATATCTTGCCCACAAGTACTGTAAAGTTTTATAATTCTTACCTACATTATAGTAAGTGCCATTGGTTCTAATTCCAGATTGATTATACGCTACGCCTAATTGTGCATCTACTTTATTGGTAGTGTATTTAACCAAGAGTGCATCGTGCGACAATGCTGCTTGCGACCAATCGACTGCTCCAAAAAATCGTTCGTTATCGTATTTAATTTCTTGACGACCTAACTTAATAGCAAAATTCTTTTTTAAATTAATTTGTGTATACAGTTCGTGAATGCCAAAATTATTATCTACAGTGCTTAGCAAAGCTGTATTTCCCCAAACTCTTACATCTTGTGCTGCAATTTTAAAATCAATGAGTTCACTTTTATAGTCCATAGTAACTCTGCCTCTGTGTTGCACAAAGAAAGCTGGTTTTTGGTTTTCTGCAATAGGCAAACTATATCCATTTCTAAATTCGGCTCTTGGTCTAAATTGTACAGCTAAGTTTATTTCTTGAGCATGTACTATATCAATTAGCATTAAAAATACTATTAATAAATATATTTTATTTTTCATTTTATTTTGATTTTACACATCTAAAACCAAGATTCCCAACATTATAATTTGCCTTAACGCTTGCTCTAAAAGCAAATCTCATAAATCCTACATAATCCATTAAATTATTAGCATTAAGTGAGCCAGCAGCACAAAACAAATTTTTATTATTATTATTTCTGTTTTCGCCACCAATCATAACTGCATTAAAATCATAAGTCCATTCCCAAACCAAATTATGTAAATCGTACACACCATATAAATTTGGTGCCGATTGTTTTACATTGATAAACTGCGTATTTCGTTTTTGCATTTGCTCTAAAATTTTTGCATTATTGAGCGAGTCTTTTCTTGCATCTTTTAATTTAGCATTTGCCATTGCAACGAATTCCCATTCGTCGTTGGTAGGTAATCTTTTACCTTGGCACTCGCAATATGCTTTAGCCGCAAACCAACTGATAAATGTTACTGGCGTATTTAATAAAGTATTGGGAAACTTGGTATCTGATGTCCAATTGTTTAAATAACTTTCATCTGCAAATATTTTTTTAGTATTGCCTTTTTTCCACTGTGGATATTTAGTTACAAAGCTTAGATATTCTTTGTTGGTAACTAGTGTTTCATCTATATAAAATCCGTTTACCTTTACTAATTTACCACTATCGGCACCATACATTGGTTTGTACGAACCACCGTCTATCCATTTCATTTGTGTAAATGCAATAAATGGTAAAAATATACTCAATATTAAAATTATTTTTTTCATTATTTATATACTATCTTAATTTACTTACTTGTTCTGCAGTAATGTCTCCACCAGAATTTTCCCAGTTATTTAAAACATAAGTCAATACATTAGCAATTTCTTCATCTGATAAATCTTGTGGAGGCATAGCTGAATTATATGTTTTACCATTTACCACCATTTCACCACTTTGTCCGTGAATAATACCTTTAATGGCTCTATCAACATCTGCATTTAGATAATCTGATTTTGCTAAAGGTGGAAAAGCATTTTCTACACCTTGACCTTCTGCTTGATGACAAGCAAAACAAGTTTTTTTATATACCGCTACACCAGCTAACATTTTTGCATCTTTAGATGATGTTGTAGCTGTTTCTTCTGTAGTAGCTTCTTCAGCAGCATTGTCTTTAGAAGAAAAATCTTCGGAAGATGGACTTTTACAAGCAATAGTAAATAGTATTGCTAGGATTGGAATAATTAATATTTTTTTCATAATATTTGTATTTATTTTATTTATTATCTTAATTTTTTAACATCAGCACTAGTAACTTCAGTTCCATTATTTCCCCATTGGCTATAGATATAAGTAAGTACACTTGCTACTTCTGCATCAGATAATGATTGTGCAGGCATTTGGCTATTGTATTTTTTACCATTAACCGTAACTTCTCCTTTTAAGCCATGAATAACAGCCATAATTGCTTTGTTCTTATCGCTATTCAAATAATCTGATTTTGCTAAAGGAGGAAAAGCATTAGGCACACCTTGTCCGTTTGATTGATGACAAGCAAAACAAGCATTATTAAAGATGAGTTTACCAGCTGCAATTTTTTCATCTTTAGTTAATTCTTTAACAGGTGTATTTGTAGTGTTGTTAGTAGGACTTTTTTGAATAGTTCCACCTTCTGGTTTGTAAATACCTTCTATAGCTTCTCCATTAAATACTTTTTTGTTTTCGTTACCTTCTACTTTAATCATACCTAAAGCACCTTTATTAAATGCTCTAAAAATAGAGTGGTCAACCAAAATTAAGTTTGAAGGAACTTCAGCTTTAAATTCTACAATAGCAGCACCACCAGCAGGAATTAAAGTTGTTTGTACATTATGATTAATTACAGAACCGCCTTCTACATAAACTTTATCAAATATTTCACCAATAACATGAAAACTTGATACTAAGTTAGGACCACCATTACCTACAAATAATCTAATGGTTTCTCCAACTTTAGCATGTAATGCATTATCACCAGCTAATGAACCAACTTTACCATTGAATACAACATATTCAGGTTGTTCATCAAATGCTTTTTGCATATCAAAAGCCTGTAAACCAGTTTCTCCATACTTGCCTTCAGTATAAAAATCACCTTGCATTACATAGTATTCTCTATCCACTGGAGGCAAACCACCTTCTGGTTCAACTAAAATTAGACCGTACATGCCATTAGCAATATGCATACCAACTGGTGCAGTAGCACAGTGATACACATATAACCCTGGATTAATTAATTTAAATGAAAAAGTTTTTTGGTGTCCTGGTGAAACAAAAGAAGCAGCAGCACCACCACCTTGTCCTGTAACAGCGTGTAAATCTATATTATGTGGTAATTTGTTATCTGGATGGTTTTTAAGTGTGAACTCAATTTCGTCGCCTACTCTACCTCTAATAAAGCGACCTGGAACTGCACCTCCAAATGTCCAGAATACATACTTAACACCATTGTCTAACTCTCCTTCTTTTTCAATAATTTCCATTTCTACTTTTAATTTTTTTGGAGCTCTACTGCCAACAGGTGGTGGAACATTTGGTGGCAAAGTTAATTCGGCTGTTGCTTCGCCTTTAGCTACTAAATCGACATTTTTATTATCTGTCTTTTTAGCGTTTCCGTTTTGCCTACATCCAACAAATAGCAATGCTACTAATATTGCTACCATTGTCATTTTAATAAAGTTCATTGTTTTCATTCTTAATTTATTTTAGAAGTTAATACTACTTTTATAATTTCGGACATTTTTATCTATTATATGATTATAAGTTAGTAAAAACATAATCCGAGTTTTATTATGGTTCAAAATTAATAATAACGGAGTTGTTTATCCATTATTTTAGATGTAGTTTTGGCTAAGTTTATATTAACAAAAATGCTCTAATATTAAACATAAGTGATATTATTATAAAATATCTAAAAGCTGATAAAAATCATTGATTTTAAGAACAATCAACTATAAATTGTGTGGCTTTTTTTCCACCTAGATTAAAAATTAAATCTAGTGTTGACAAATTTGGTTCAAATGGAAATCGGTCTGAAAAAACTTGAAGATAACTAGTATTATTTTCTTGATTAAATGCATGAATTCTGATGTGATATTCGTTACTCGTATCTATAGTAAAGGATTTTTCTACTTGTAGCATTTCTAGCATAGTTTGCAACATTGCAATATTATAATCGAATAAAAATACATATTTTTTTTCTGTATAAAAAGAGAATAGTTTATGCTCGTAGTATTCAAAAAAAGCAGACTTTCTATAAGACGCCGTGATTCCATTCCAATGATTTTTTTGCCAATCTTCTGCATAGCTGATTTTTACATCTTTATACCATTGATTTTCTTTTCTGCTGTGTTCTATTGGTATGGTTAATCGCAATCTACCATTGGCGTTTAAAATTTCTGTTCTATTTCTATAACTGCGTTTTTGATGTCTTATTTTTCCACAAAAAACAATCTCATTATTAAATATATGATTGCAGTAACTCAAATTCGGAGCATACCAAGGTGCTAATAATCTATTTTCGTCTGACATTTTAGTTTAATATTAAAGATTTCTATCTATTGAACTAGATAAACACAACAAAAAAGTGCTACTTTTTATTTATTTCACACTTACTTTTGTCTTGATACAAAAGTAACAAAAAATCAAGACTGCAATAAATTCTTAACGCTCGAACTGCTTAAAAAAGCTAAAAATCTTGAAACTCACTTCGTTCAAACAGCAAGATTTTCTTCACGCTTTTTTATTTATTCTCACTAAACCAGCCTGCGGTTGGCAGATTTATTGTAGGTCGTTTTTGATTACTGCACTTAACTAATTTCTACTGCTTGTAAAGTGTTAATCCAGTTTTTATTATAAGGTGTACTTATTTTAATATAGTTGTCTGTATAGCCAAACATTTCCTGTTCTTTTTCTTCGGCTTCAAACAAAACTGTTCTAGTATTGCCTTTAAATTGCTGATAAAAATATTGTTGTTTTTTATCGGACAAATTGCGTAGTTGTAAATTTCTTTCTTTTCGTATGCTCATGTCTACTGCTCCATCAATATCTATTGCTTTGGTATTGGCTCTTTCTGAATATGTAAATACATGTAAATAACTTATATCTAAATTATTTATAAAATTATAAGTTTCTAAAAAATCTTCATGTGTTTCGTTAGGAAACCCTACAATAACATCTACACCAATACAAGCATCTGGCATAACTGATTTAATTTTCTCTACTCTATCTTGATATAGTTCTCGTTTGTATCTGCGTTGCATGAGTGCTAAAATTTTGTTGCTTCCACTTTGCAACGGAATGTGAAAGTGTGGCATAAATTTATTGCTTTGTGCTACAAAATCAATGATTTCGTTAGTCAACAAATTTGGTTCAATTGATGAAATTCTATATCGTTCAATACCATCAATTTTATCTAGCATTTTAATTACATCTAGTAATGAGTAATTTTCTTCAATGCCTTTGCCATAATCGCCTGTATTTACACCAGTAATTACCACTTCTTTAATACCTTTAGTTGCTAATTCTTGTGCATTTTTCTTGATGTTGTCTAGTGTATCACTACGACTTTTTCCTCTAGCCAACGGAATAGTACAAAAAGAACATTTATAGTCGCAACCATCTTGAATTTTGAGAAAAGACCGAGTTCTATCTCCATAAGAATACGCTGCTGTAAAAAAGTTAGCATTTTCAATTTCGGTAGCTAAAACCTGACCACAAGCATTTTTTGTAGCATCGTCTATAATATCTGCTAGTTGAAATTTTTCGGCAGCACCAAGTACTAAATCTACACCTTTAATACTAGCAATTTCTTTTGGTTTAAGTTGTGCGTAGCATCCAATAACCACAATAAAAGCATCTTTATTTTGCTTCATGCATTTTCTTACAATATTTCTACATTTTGCATCAGCATCATCGGTAACAGAACAAGTGTTTATAACATAAACATCTGCCGAAGTTTTAAAGTCGACTTGCTCATAACCTTTAGCTTGCATTTGTCTAGCAATGGTAGATGTTTCGGAGAAATTTAATTTGCAACCTAATGTATGAAACGCTATGGATTTTTGTGTATTCACCAGTGCAAATTTAAGCAATATGCACCAAATGTGGATTACTCTGTTAAAAGTTGACAATTTTAAAACATACTTTTATTTCCAAATTGAAGCATGAGTACATCTGCTAAAATAGGAATAGTTGAAAAAGATTTAAATACCTCTTTTACAAATTATATAAACAACAACTTTACTGTTGAGCATTTAAGTAAGTATACTTTAGACACAGAAGCTTTTATTAATAATATTGATATTTTATTTATTCATAACTATAATAGTTTTTTCAATAATATTATTGAGCAAAGCATTAAATCGTCTAAGCACATTTACATTCATCATTTTGATATTCACGATTTACAACTCATTCATTTTTGGTTGCAGTTAAGTTTTGAATCGCAGAGTTATGTGCATATTGGTACACAACCTTACTATTATAACTTTTACAAGTTATTGAAGCAACACATTACATCTCCAAAATATATTGAAATTAATAATTTACATAATAGCTCTGATTTTTTAATTTGTAATTTAATGCAACACGACATTAGTTTTGTACAACATATTATACAAGCAGATTTAAAAAATGTAAGTGTTGGTGGTTTGACCAAAGTAGAAAAAAATCCAGATATTGCCAATGCAAGATTAGAGTACAACAATGCTTGTACTGCAAACTTAACCGTAAGTAAAATTGCATTGCATCAAGAATATAGTATTACTATTTTCCAAAAAGAGAATACCATAAAAGTTGATTTTAATAAAAGAAAAATTGAAATTACTAGTCAAGGTAATAAATCGACAATTGCTATAAATAAAGCAGATGAGCAATTGCAATTAGTAGAGAATTTAAGTCATTTTATAGTGAATGCCAAGCAAAAATCGGTTTGGTATAATAGTTTAGATATTTACTATGAAAATTTGCAAATAGCACTAGATATTAGTCATAAAATAGAACGCATGAGTGGCTTTTTAATTAGTCGTTAGTTATACACTTATTTTTATATGTAATAATTGCAAATATAAATAACTATTGAGAAATGACTAAAAACTAAGTTCATGGCATAACCTCCATTACATTACGGTCGGGCTATCACTACAAGTCCTCGCTCCTATCGTCGCTGTGGGCTTTCCGTTCTATACCCTTATGCAAATTGTGCTATAAAAAACAGTTTATCTTTTTACAATTAAAACTGCATCATCCGAAAACTCCATCCAAGCAAAATCATAAATACAATGATACATTTTACCATGTCTATTAATATGAAAGTGAGTTAAATATTTAAACCTAAACTTCTTATTTTCTAATACCAATCTATTTACTTTTTTCTGCGTTAATCGTTTACCCAAAATCTCTAACAAAATAGATCTATTTCTATGTAATATTTTATCAATATTTTCAGCTTCAATATTAGTTGTCTTTCTTAATTGATAATGATAGTAACTTTTACATTTTACCGAACAAAATAGTTTTTCAGGTCTTCCGTAAATGTCTTGTCCTAAAATAGGTTTACACAATTAATAAGCAAAAAGAGTGTAAAAAAATGAAAAAAAGACAAATTATTTTAGGACAAAAATCACCAAGAGATTTTACTATAGAGGAACGGAAGTATATTATAGAAGAATATCTTAGAACAGGCTGTAAGAAGAGAGATATATGGGAAAAATATACAGGACATAAAGAGGAACATGGTTCGTTACTCAAATGGATGCGTCAATTAGGATATGATATGGTACCTAAATGGCGTAAATTACCAAACAAAGAAATATTTATGATAAAGAGCAATGAACCACTAGAAAACATTGAATTAAAACAACGAATTGAGCAATTAGAAAAAGCATTATTAAACTCAGAATTACGAGCCACAGCATTAGACACCATGATAGAAGTAGCTGAAAAAGAATTAAAAATTAGTATTAGAAAAAAGTCAAACACCAAACAATCCAAGAAATGAAAGCACGACATCAATATATAGGATTCGCAAAGCTATGCCGATTGTTTGGTATTACACGACAGGCATATTATCAGCACTTCAACCAAGCTGTTAACACAGCACTTCAACAGGAATTAATAATAAAAGAGGTATTAAAAATCCGTCAATATCATCCAAGAATAGGTACTAGAAAATTGTATATAATGTTAGAAGCATTTATGTTATCACACCAAATAAAAATGGGTAGAGATGCTTTGTTTAACTTGCTATCACAATATAATTTGTTGATACGAAAAAGACGCAGCAATATTAAAACAACTCAGTCGCACCATTGGCTAAAGAAGTATCCAAACTTAATAAAAGACTTAACTCCAACAAAACCTAATCAATTGTATGTCAGTGATATTACATATTGGAAGATAAATATAGGATATGTGTATATTAGCTTAATTACAGATGCTTACAGTCATAAAATAGTAGGTTATCATTTATCTGAAACACTTGATGCAGACAGTAGTTTAAAAGCATTAAAAATGGCACTTTTACCATTAGATACAAAGCTCAATAGCTCACTTATACATCACAGCGATAGAGGTGTACAATATTGCAGTCATAAATATGTAAATCTGCTACAGCAAAACAGCATAGATGTTAGCATGACAGAGAATGGTGATCCATTAGAAAATGCAATAGCAGAGAGAGTAAATGGTATCTTGAAAGAAGAATATTTAGACCATTATGATCTAAGAAATATAACAGAAGCCAAGATATTATTAGACCAAGTAATAAAACTATATAATGAAGATAGACCACATATGAGTATAGGAAATTTAGTACCGAGTTTAGTACATCAAAATCAAACAATTAAAATAGAAAAAAAATGGAAAAATTATTACCAAAGAAAACAAACTGTAAACCTATTTTAGGATTATATTTGAACTGTAAACCTATATCAGTATTTAACTAAATAACTGTAAACTTTTTTTAGGACGATACAGTATAAAACATAGGGCGGACAGTGGATTCCGCAAGTTTCGGGTTCTAAGCAAGCTTAGTCTCGGTGGACAAGTACGCGGCTCCGAAATGCCCTACGTTTCATACCCGAGACCGATGTGCAAAAGTCTCCGCTACCGCTGCGTCTTTTGCACATCGGAGGGCGGATTACATCCGCTGATGCGTCGAACGGTCTTCGCTGTCGCTACGACCTTCAACACATCAGCGGATTTGCAAAATCCTTTCGCTTTGTGTAACTTCGTTACACGCTTCAGGACTTCGCAAATCCGCCCTCCGTTATGCACAATCGTATGAACGAACCGCATAAAATTCAATCTTTTCAAAAATAAATCCAAACAAAGCAAAAAAGTTGATGATTGTCCGTTGTACAGTTTTCTACAAATAGAGACTTTTGTGCTATGGACATTAAGCAAAAATTTGGCAATAACTTAAAACGTCTGCGATTAGAAAAAGGTCTATCACAAGAGAAACTTGCATTAATTGCTGAAATCGACAGGACATACATTCCAAGCATTGAAAAAGGCGAAAGGAACGTATCAATCGTTATTGCAGAAAAACTTGCCATTGCTTTAAATGTTCCAATTACAGAACTATTTAAAGACTAATAATGGATTTATTAAAAAACTATATCAATCGCAAATTCGGTATTGATGAAAACAAATTTTTGGAAGTACTTATCAAAAGTCCAGGAGCAGAAGGCTACATTTTAGGAAATCTTGGAGAAGAACTTTTTAAAGAATATGCTAACTCTATTGGTTACGAAGCGTTAAGAATAAAAGAAAAACCCGAAGGAGGAAATAATGCAAAAAGTGATGATGCAAGAGGGGATTTTTATATTCGTAAAATTGGGTCAACTAAAGATGAATGGTTAGTAGTGGAGTGTAAAGGAGTAAAATCTAATTCCGAAAAAAGAAGCGGTTTAACAAAAATTTCTTCTTGTTTGACATTACTCAATAAACATTCAATTGAGAGAAAAAAGCAAATTGAAAGCATTTACAATTCGGGCAGTCGAAATTACGAAAAAGCAAAAGTCAATTGGGAACAGAAAAATGCGGGTAACTTTCCGAAATTTCGTTGGAGTAAAGAAAATCCGGGTGCAGGAGTTCCTGATTTAACAGGACTTTGGAACTCAAAAGAGGACATTGCTAAATGGTTAAAATCATTCAAAGAAGAAGATTTTAACGAAAATGCTTATTGGGATTTGACCGCACCAATTCGTTTATTGCAAACGCATATGCCATCGACAAGAATAGATACAAAAACAAAAATTAAAAGCACAGGACCTTTGGTTTCTGAATTTAATATTTTATGTGTGGATTTGTTTTTGAAAACAGGAAAACACGAATTGGTTTTTGTAAATAGTACCGACTTGAATCATCAAGCCAAGTCTCCCAATCATTTGCAACAAAATTATACGATTGATATTTTGACTGCAAAAGACAATTTCCAAAGACACAAACTTTTAAAACCTTGGTATGACGACCTTGATTTGTGTATTCAAGAAACAAAACCGAAGTATAGAAAACTAGATAAAAGTCAATTAGACGGAAGATAATTTGCGTATTACACATTTGTGTTTTATTTTTGACACAAATGTGTAATATATGAATTCTTTATTTGACATAGAACTTTCCAAAGAAGATAACCTTTTAAAAAGGTTTGAGGAAATTCACGACTATATTTATGCCAATGACGGCTTGTCTCCGCAACAAACTTTGGAGGAGTTTGTAAAAATTTTGTTCATCAAAATTTTTGACGAAAACGAAAAACTAAAACAGTTTTCCGTTTCTTCTGAAGAATGGAATGATATAAAATTGGGTAAAAATGTTTCTTCATTTTCCGACCGAATAGCTGCTTTATTTGATAAAACACAAAAAGAATATAAAGACATTTTTGATACGGACGACCGTATAAAACTAAGTCAAAACGCTCTTGGTTTTACAGTCAATAAATTGCAGGGAATTTCATTGCTTGACTCATCGCAAGACGCAAAAGGATTGGCTTTTCAAAAGTTTTTATCGCACCACGAGAAAGACGGACGAGGACAATTTTTTACACCAGAGCCTGTCATTGATTTTTGCGTTGCAATTATGCAACCAAAAACAAGCGAAACAATTATTGACCCAGCTTGTGGAAGTGGCGGTTTTTTGATGTCGGCTTTGAAATATCTACAAATAAACAATCAAAATTTGAACACTTCAAAAACCGTTTCACAAAACATTTTCGGCTTAGACATCAATCGAAGTATTGCCCGAATTGCCAAAATGAAATTGCTTTTGGAAGCTAACGGAAAAACAAACATTCTTTGCACTAATTCATTAGAAGATTTAGACAGTATTAAACTTTCATTAGGTCAAAAAAATGGTTTTGATTTGATTTTAACTAATCCGCCATTCGGTGCAAAAATTACACAATCGTCTGTTTTGTCAAAATTTGACTTGGGTCATAAGTGGGGAAATCATGAAAAGGAATTTTATCAATCTAAAACAGTTTATGCCAATCAAAATGCCGAAATTCTCTTTATTGAACGTTGCTTACAACTTTTGAAAGAAGGCGGAAGAATGGCAATCGTTTTGCCAAACGGAAATTTTGAAAATCCGTCTTTGGAATATTTGCGTTATTATATCAAGCAAAAAGCAAAAGTTTTGGCTATTGTGAATTTACCACAAGAAACTTTTATTCCATACGGCACAGGCGTAAAAACTTCGTTGTTATTTTTAGAAAAAGACAGCAAAAACGAAGAACGTCAATATCCTATTTTCTTTGGTAGAGTTACTAAATTAGGTTATCAAGGCAACAAAAATGGAACACCACTCTACCAAAAAGACAAATTCGGACAAATCATAAAAGACAAAAATGGACAGCCAATTTTAGACGAAGATTTTTCGACAATTATTGAAGCATACAAATCATTTCAAAAAGGTAAAAATGTGGAAAATGACAACGCATTTTCAATCCAATTCAACGAACTTAATGGACGTTTTGACTTTGATTTTTATTCGCCCGAAAATCGTAAAATGTTTTCTAATTTGAATAACACAAAAACAGTTCGCTTGGGAGATATTTGTGAAATCGTGAAAATAAAAAGCAGAAAACTAAAAGACCCGAATTTGACTGTTGAATATGTTGAACTTTCGGACATCAATACTCATTCATACGAAATTATCAATTCAACAACTCACCAAGTTCACGAATTGCCAAGTAGAGCAAGTTATGAAATTGAACAAGGTGACATCATTACGGCGATTGCAGGAAATTCCGTAGGAACACGAAAACACGCAACAGCCTTTGTAATAGACGAGTTTGCAGGAAGTATTTGTACCAATGGTTTTAGAGTTTTGCGTAACTTTCAAATTGACAAATATTATTTGCTTTATTATTTGAAATCGGAAATGTTTTTGAAGCAAATGTTTATGTATCGTACAGGTGCAGCCATTCCAAATGTTTCAGACATTGACTTGGCAAACATCATTATTCATTTGCCAGAACAAAAAACAATTGAGGACATTAGTAATAAAATGAAAAAAGCATTTGAATTGCGACAAGCATCCAAAGAACAAATTGAAAGTATTGAATTAGAACTTGTGTAAAACTTAACGAAAAAAACGACTGTGCCTAACATCGGTGACCGTTGCACAACTTCTCACCCATCAGAGTTACTCGATAGAGAACTCTGTCTCACCATCAACTAACCGTCTATACTGAGTGAGGAACGAACGAAGTATCTCCTAAATCAAAAACACAACAACTAAAATAATCCTCGTCTTTGCGAACGGATGAAAGTAGCGAAGCAATATACTTTATAGCAGTCTAACGATTCAGATTGCCACAATTTTGTTCGTTCCTCTCAAAATTTCGCAATAGACGGTCTAATTATCAATTACATTTTACTTATAGTATCGAGAGCCATTTTTAACCAACCGTCTATACTAAGTGAGGAACAAACGAAGTATCTCCTTACTAAAACGAAAAATAAAAAAAAACTGCCATATTGGCACAAATTTAGTCACTTACTCCACTTCCGAAGTACGCTAACCCCCTTCCGAAGTGGGGGTAGCCACCTATTTTGTCAGTTTTACTTAGTTTTTAAGTAGCTCACCCCACTTAAAACATAAGCTGAGTTAGTTTTTACCCTAACTTGGTTTAGGTTTTAAGTATACCAACCCACTTATAGAAGTACAGGATACCACTTTAAACCTAAACTACATTAATGTTTTAACTCAACTAAGTTTATCTTTTAAGTCCCCTTCTTCCACTTGTATAAGTACCCATAGCCACTTTAAACATAAGCCAGCTTGGTTATTACCCTAACTTGGTTTGGTTTTTAAGTAGCTCGACTTATATTATTACTTAACTAACTGAGTTAAAAAGCGACCGAGTACACTTACAAAGTACCATAGCTTAGCATTTTTATTACTCAATTTAGCAAAAACATAAGCCAGCTTAGTTATTAACCTAACTTGGTTTGGTTTTTAAGTGGCTCGGCTTATATTATTACTTAACTGACTGAGTTTAAAAAGCGACCGAGTACACTTATAAAGTACCATAGTTTAGTATTTTTATTACTCAATTTAGCAAAAACATAAGCCAGCTTAGTTCTTAACTTAACTTGGTTTGGATTTTAAGTGGCTCGGCTTATATTAACCTGAGTTCGAGTTAAAAGCTATTATAAAATACCGTTTATCAACAATCTAAATTTAAACAGATATTAAAGGTGATACAGCTACGCTGTATTTTATAAATTTTCTATCATTTCTAATAAAGTTAAAGTACTACGCACTTATTAAGTTACTAAAATATGCAACTAATACAATATAAATCAAATACTTATAATTTCTTTAGGTGTTTTAAATTACTTAACTAAGCAAGCTAAAAAACAATCGAGTATACTTAATAACCACAACAACAATGAGTGCTATATACCAACTTTTAATTTTATTTATGATTTAAATACTGTTGCTTTTTCTTAATTTAGTCGCTTAATAATATGGAATTATGAGTGCTACAAAAAAATATTTGCCTTGGTTTTTTAGAATTTTAGTATTTGGTTTATTTGTGCTGTCTGCTGTAGCAAAGTCGTTTCCAATTTGGGCTTTCGAAAAACAACTAGTCGACCTAAAATTCTGTAATTGGTGTCAAGCACATTATTTAGCAAGATTTATTATTGCACTAGAATTAGCCATTGGTTTTGCCATGTTATTCAATAATTATATTAAACGAATTGTTATACCAATAACCATTGGCTTACTAGTAGTTTTTTGTATTCACTTAATCTATCAAATGATTCAATTTGGTGCAATGAATGGCAACTGCGGTTGTTTTGGTCAATTAATACCAATGACACCATTAGAAGCTTTTATTAAAAATATTATCACCATAGCTATTTTACTTTATTTGTGGAAAGTAGTAGAGGAAAAGCCAAAAGGTCAAAATAAATTGTTACCACTATTATTTATGTATACAAGTGCTTTGTTTTTAATGTTTGCCCTATTTCCTTTCGAATCATGTTTTGGCAAAGGTAAAGCTACATCAACAGAGCAAGTAGACATGATTTTAGAAGACAATCCATCTAACGAATTACTCAATGATATTCCAACAGATATTGCCAATGATGAGACACTAGATGATGAAATAGCTCAAACAACTTCTACTAATGATGACAATGAAATAAAAGCAGTAAGCAAACAGTTAGAAAAAACGCAAATAGCAGAAAATGCAATTGCTACAGAAAAAAAAGATAATACTACTGTAAAAACAACAGTAACTAAGTCGAATGAGCCAAAACCAGTGAAGTCTAAATTTTCAAAATACACTAGTTTTAATGGAAAAACTGTTAATCTAGACCAAGGTAAAAAAATAGTATGCATGTTTGTTATTGGTTGCGAACACTGTAGACATGCAGCCAAAGAAATCTGTCAAATGAAACAAGCCAATCCAAATTTTCCTGAAGTATATATTTTATTTATGGATGAAGAAGCAGAAAATGCACCAGATTTTTTTGCAGAAGCTGGTTGTAAAATTCCTTATAAAATTATAGATATTCCAGAATTTTGGACAGTAATGGGACCAACAGCCAATACGCCTGGAGTTTTTTACTTGTGGAATGGCAATATTCAAAAAAGTTTTGAAGGCACTGGAGACAATGCATTTAATGCAACAGCACTTAAAAAAGCAATAGAAGCAAAATAATATTATTCTTATTATTACCGCTCTCCTACTAATAAAAATATAAATTCCTATGGATTATCTAAAACAATTTGGTGGAAAAATAACCGACCAACACAAAGCAACTTATTCCAACTCAAAAAATTGGGATGGCAAACAGTTCATCAACCTAGAACCAACTGCTATAGAGGTAAGTTTTCAAAATTTACCTAAACTATTAAAAAAACAACTAAGCAATAGAAAGTTTAAAACACCAACTACACCAATTCCTATTATTCCTTTTAATATTGATGAATTCTTAGAACCAAGTCAACATTTAAAATTTATTTGGTACGGACATTCAGTTGTATTATTGCGTTTAAATGGAAAAACGATATTAATTGATCCAATGCTAGGTGATAACGCTTCGCCAATTGCTCCAATTACTACCAAACGATTTTCCGATAATAGTATTGATATCATTGATCAATTACCAGAAATTGATTTAGTGTTATTTACGCACGACCACTATGATCATTTAGATTATGCAAGTGTCGTTAAACTAAAATCGAAAGTAAAACACTATTTCGTAGCATTAGGTGTAGACCGACATTTAGAACGATGGGGAATTGATACTGCAAAAATGACTACATTCGATTGGTGGCAACAACAACAATTTATTGATATTAATATATCATTTACACCTACTCGTCATTTTTCTGGCAGAGGTTTAAGCGACAGAGCAAAAACTTTGTGGGGTGGTTGGGTACTGCAAACACCAACCGAAAATATTTATTTTAGTGGAGATGGTGGTTATGGCAATCATTTTAAAACCATAGGCGAAACATTTAAACACTTCGATTTTGCTTTTATGGAATGTGGACAATACAATGAACATTGGCATAAAATACATATGTATCCAGAAGAAGCCGTACAAGCAGCTATTGATGTAAATGCTAAAAAAGCAATGCCAGTACATTGGGCAGGATTTTCTTTAGCATTGCACGCTTGGACAGAACCAATAGAACGATTTATTGAAGCTGCCAATCAACAAAATTTGCCAATTATATATCCAAAAATTGGCAAACTCATTACAGCGTATAGTAATGACAATAATAGTTGGTGGAAACAATATTTGTAATAAAACAAATCACAGTTCTTATCATACATCAATGCACAGCCAAAATTACATAGCTAACTTTGCATAAAAAAGGTTTATTATGAAAACAAAAAATGTTGAAATGGTGGCTACACCTAGTGCACCACATTTCGTAGGAGATGGCTTTAGAGTTCATAACTTTATACCTAGCTATCCAAGATTAAATATGCATCGAATGGATCCATTTATCATGTTAGATTATAATTCGTTGTATCATTTTCCAGCAAGCGAACAACCAAAAGGTGTTGGCGTGCATCCACATCGTGGTTTTGAAACCGTAACCATTGCTTACAAAGGCAAAGTAGAACATCACGATTCTTCTGGTGGTGGTGGTGTTATTGAAGAAGGCGATGTACAATGGATGACTGCTGCAAGCGGTGTATTACACAAAGAATATCACGAAAAAGAATGGAGCAAAAATGGTGGCGATTTTCAAATGGTACAGCTTTGGGTAAATTTACCAGCTAAAGACAAAATGAGTACACCAAAATATCAAGCATTAAGTAACAAGGATATTGCAAAAGTAATGCTAAATAATAATAGTGGACAAGTTGAAGTTATTGCAGGCGAATATCAAGGTACAAAAGGAAGTGCTTTTACTTTCACTCCAATTAATATGTTCAATGCTAAATTAAATAAAGGAGGAAGTGCTACCTTTAATTTTCCTGAACATTATAATACAGTAGCATTAGTAATTGAAGGAAATATCACTATTAATGATACTGAGAAAGTACCTACCAATAATTTAGCTTTGTTTGAAAATAAAGGCGAAACATTTACTATTCATGCTAATGAAAATGCAATTGTTTTAATTTTAAGTGGAGAACCAATTAAAGAACCTATTGCTGCTCATGGACCATTTGTAATGAATACCAGAGAAGAATTAGTTGAAGCATTTAATGATTTTAACTTAGGCAAATTTGGCTATTTAGCAGATTAATACTTAAATTGTTTATTAACTAATGGCTGGTGTAGACACCAGCCATTTATAAAACTTAAAATAAATTATATGAAAGAAGAATTTATAAATATTCCATTGGTTAACAATGAAGAAGAATCTAGGTTTGAAATTAAAATAAACAACCATTACTCTTTTATAGAATATAGAGTAATCAATAATTTATTAGCATTAATACATACCGAAACACAGCCAGAGTTAGCAGGAACTGGTGCTGCTACTGCTGTAGTAGAAAAAACACTTCAGTATGTAGATGAAAACGACATTAAAATTCTGCCATACTGTCCTTTTATATTGGCATATATTAAAAAACATCCTGAATGGAAAAAAGTAGTTGATAAACATTTTAGAGCTTACGACGAAATTTAGCATTTAAAGTCAATTCTTTTTAATTGACATATTTTTTAAAAAACAAAGTCTATTATACACATAATTTCAAAACAAATATTTTATGAAAATACTCGCATTTGCAGGTAGTAATTCTTCTACCTCAATTAATAAAGCATTAGTACAATTTGTGCTAAAACAATTTCCAGAGCACGAAATAAATCTAATTGATTTAAACGATTTTGAAATGCCTATTTTTTCTATAGATAGAGAAAAAAATGGTATTCCCAATGAAGCTCATTTATTTCTAAAGCATATAGAAGATGCCGATATTATTATTTGTTCTTTAGCAGAACACAATAGGTCGTATACTGTTGCATTTAAAAATATATTCGATTGGAGTTCAAGAATCAATGTAAAAGTATTTCAAAATAAACCAATGTTGTTAATGAGTACATCGCCAGGTGGTTTTGGTGGTGGCAATGTTTTAAATACAGCAAAAACTTTTCTTCCACAGTTTGGGGCAGCTATTAAAGCGACCTTTTCTTTGCCAAAATTCTACGAAAACTTCGATACATTTAGTGAATCGTTCACAAATCCAGAACTTTTAGTAACTTTAAATCAAACTATTGAAGAATTCAAACAAAGTATCTCACAAAATTAATTATGGAAGCATATAATAACATCGTAGAAGCAATTAATGCATTAAAACAACAAGGATATACAGAAGATTTTAATTTAAAGCAAAATTGTTTAGAGTGTAGCAATGGCTCCTACAAAGTTTTTCACAATGAATTTGAAATAGATAAATCATTTAGATTTGAAGCAGATGACTCAAGTCCAGACGGTGAGTCTATTTTATATGCAATTAGTTCTAACAAATATCAAATTAAAGGAATAATGATAAATGCATATAGTATTTATTCTGATGATATTGCAGATGAGATGTTAGAAAAACTAAAATTTACATAATTATGTAGAATATTTTTGTCTTTTCTAAAAACTTCGTAGTAAGATTTTAGGAATCTAATTATAAAAACTAAAACTATGAGAAAACCAAAAAACAAAACACTTAGTACTTTATTAAGTTTATTAAATCAAGAGATTATTGCTAATGGTTGGTGTCGACACCAACCATTTATAAAAAGCAGAAGAAAATTCATTAGCAATGCTGCAAAAGCAAGTGTAGGTGCAGGTATTGCACTGTCATTACCTAATCTACTGACTGCTTGTAAAAATAAATCTGATGAAAACATTTTAGATGTTGCCATTTTAGGTGGTGGAATGGCTGGTTTAAATTGTGCTAATCATCTATTACCAAGTAATTTATCTTTTCAAATATTTGAAGCAAGTAAACGATTAGGTGGTAGAATTTTGACACACTATAACGATTCGCTTGGCTTAGGTATTTTTCCTGAATTTGGTGGCGATTTTATTGATTCTGACCATGAAGATATGCTTGATTTGGCAAAAGAATTTAATTTGGAATTAATTGATTTAGTAGAAGAACAAGAAGTAAATAATTATATTAAAGACATATATTATTTTGATAATAGAAGTATTAGTGAAACAGAAATCATAGCAGAGTTTAAAAATATCGCTCCAAAATTAGTAGCAGACATTGATGCTTTAGGCGAAAATTATGATACAGAAAAAGCAATTGCACTTGACAATACACCATTATCCGATTATTTCAAATCATTAAACTGTAAGCAATGGTTAAAAGATATTTTAGATGCAGCTTATATTGCAGAGTTTGGATTAGATTGTAGTGAACAATCTACACTAAATTTTTTAGATATGATTGACACCAATACCAACGATGGATTTAAAGTATTTGGTGCTAGTGATGAACGCTATAGAATTAAAGGTGGCAACTCTAAAGTAATAGAAGCATTGGTTGGAAAAATTGGTTCAAACAAAATAAAAACCAATCACGAAGTAAAAGCTATTAAAGAACAAAAAGATAGTACTTACCTAATTACATTCACAGACGAATCTACTGTTGTAGCAAAGGCAATTGTTTGTACTATTCCGTTTACTATTCTTAGAAAAATAAAACTCGATTTAAAAAATATATCTTCTAAAAAAAGAAAATGTATTGATGAATTAGGTTATGGTACTAATACAAAATTGGTGCTAGGATATAAAGATCGACCTTGGCGAGAACAACCAAATCATGCTATGGGTTATTTATTTCATAAAGATATTTCAAATGGCTGGGACGGAAGTTATACAAAAACAGAAAATAATATAAACAATGCATATATTTGTTTTTTTGGTGGAAAATTCTCAGAGAACTTAAATGCACAATCCTTCAAGAATAAAATGGCACCACCAACACATGTTTGGAAAACTGAATTACCAGAACAAACAGTAAATAAAATGGTAGACGATTTAAACTCAGTATTTCCTAAATCAAAAGAAAAATTCTTAGATAAACATGTTTTTGTCAACTGGATAGATTATCCTTTTGCTAAAGGAAGTTACAGTTGTTATAAAGTCGGACAATGGTCAACCATTGCTGGATTAGAAATAGAACCAATTGGCAACTTTTTATTTGCAGGCGAACATTGTAGCGAACTATTTCAAGGATTTATGAACGGAGCAGCAGCAACTGGCAAACAAGTAGCAACAGCAATTTTAGAAAGCATTAAAGTAAGTTAATACTTCAAAAAAAATATTTTAACCCTGCTGTACATTTGGGCGTTAAAACCCAATACAAGAAAAATGGAAACTTTGTACTTTTCTTGAAGATTATAAAGCGTAAAGAATAATTGTGTAGCAAAAAAATAATGTAAAACTAAAAACACTTGGTATAATAGAAGAAAGTTATACAGTTGCACTGTATTTTATTTATAAGGTTATAGTTTTTCTAATAAGGTTGAAGTGCTATGCACTTTTTTGCTTAGTCTAAAATACTTCTCCATTTATCCGTTTCTGCATATTGTTTGATGTACTGATTTCTTGATTGTAGTAAATTTGTCATATACTTATTTAGAAAAAGAACTTCTGCAACTCGTCCAAGAAATCCTAATGGTGCTTCATAATTAAATCTATCAATCATTACTACTTTATCTGTTTTTAATTCAAAATAATGGTCGTGAATTATATATTTAAAGATACCTTTAATTTGTTCATATCTAAAATGAAATGGTGCATTAAACTGAGTAATTTATGGTATAATATTTCTGTCGGTGAAGACACCGACCGATAAAAGCAAATCAAAACAGCGTTGAATATCATTGCAATCTATATAAGTGATTAGTGAAAGCGTAGGCATATATTTTGTATTCAAAATCCTTATAAGTTCAACAAAAAATAGATGATTTTGTTTGGTGATACACTCGAAAAAATGTCAGAAGGAAACTTCTGACAGCACGAAAAATATTTCGGTCGGTGAGGACACCGACCGATAAAAGCAAATCAAAACAGCGTTGAATATCATTGCAATTAATATAAGTGATTAGTGAAAGCGTAGGCATATATTTTGTATTCAAAATCCTTATAAGTTCAATAAAAAATAGATGATTTTGTTTGGTGATACACTCGAAAAAATGTCAGAAGGAAACTTCTAACAGCACACAATATCTAGCTGCACAATATAAAAAAAACTGGTCGGTGAAGACACCGACCGATAAAAGCAAAATCAATATTCAAAAGTTCCGTAGGTAGAATTTATAGTCAGCTTTTTTGTAGGTGATGCTTCTACTCTACCAATAATTTTTGCATCTATATTAAAACTGTTCGCAATACTAATTATTTCATTCGCAAATTGTTCCTCACAATAAAATTCTAAACGATGTCCACAGTTAAACACTTGGTACATTTCACTCCAATTGGTTTTGCTTTCTGCTTGTATAATTTGAAATAAAGGTGGAATATCAAACAAACGATCTTTAATTATATGATATTGATCGATATAATGTAGTATTTTTGTTTGTGCACCTCCACTACAATGTATCATTCCATTAATATTATTTACACCAATAGTTTCAATTACTTTTTTTACAACTGGTGCATATGTTCTGGTTGGCGACAACACCAATTTTCCCATATCTAAAGGAACATTTTCCACTTTATCTATAAGTGATTTTGATCCACTAAAAACAAAATCGTAATCGGTATTTTCATCAAAACACTCTGGATATTTTTCTGCATATATTTTATCAAACACATCATGTCGTGCAGAAGTTAAACCATTGCTTCCCATACCACCGTTGTACTCTTTTTCGTACGATGCTTGTCCAAAAGAAGCCAATCCAATAATAACATTTCCTGCTTTAATATTGGCATTGTCAATAACTCCTGATTTTTTAATTCTTGCAGCCATTACAGCATCAACAACTATTGTTTTAACTGTATCACCAACATCTGCAGTTTCGCCACCCATTGCATGAATAACAATTCCGTGTTGTGCTAAATTTTCAACAATTTCATTTGTGCCATCAATTATTGCTTCAATAACATCACCAGAAACCAAGTGTTTATTACGATTAATAATAGACGACATCGTAAAATTGGTAGTAGCACCAACGCAAATTAAATCGTCTGTATTCATAACAATAGCATCTTGAGCAATGCCTTTCCAAACTGATAAATCGCCAGTTTCTCTCCAATACATATACGCCAAAGACGACTTAGTTCCTGCTCCATCTGCATGCATGATGTAAGCGTAGTTGTCATCATTAGCTAAAAAATCTGGATAGATTTTGCAAAATGCTTGTGGAAATAAACCTTGATTGGTATTTTTTATTGCCTTGTGGACTTCATCTTTGGTAGCAGAAACGCCTCTTATATCGTATCGATTTTCACTCATTACACACCAAATTGTTCTAAGTGATGATTTAAGTGTTTGTACATAGCTGTTCCCCACATTTCTTTTTTCATTACGCCAAAAATTGGATGTACGCCAGAGAAATCTGTAGCTATTAAAAAGGCATTATAGGTTTGTAGAAATTCTGTTTTGGCTTGATTAAAATTTTCATCTGTTTCTACAATAAATTCTTTAGCTGTCATTAAATTTTTTGGCCATTTATTAGCTAAAGTAACTATAAAAAAACGAGTTACTGGATTAGCTGCTAAAACAAATAGTTTGTCTTTTTCTACTGTAATTTTTTTAATAGGAACAGCAAAGGCAATGTCCATGTGTTTTAACATTTGAGACACTGACATTTTTCCCCATTTTCTTGTAGAATTTTCGTTGAGTTGATTTAATCGTGCTTGAATTTCTTGTTGTGTCGATGTATCAAATAAAGATTTAGCCATTATTTATCGTTTAATATTTTAAAGCTTGTTCTTCTGTTTTTCTGATGTTGTTCTTCTGTACAATCTGTACAATTACATTTTTCAATTGGGTTGTTTTCTCCATAACCTTTAGCAACCAATCTGTCTGCACTAATGCCATTTTGCACTAAATAATTGACTACACTTTCTGCTCTTTGTTGCGATAATTTTTGATTATACGCTTCCGTTCCTCTACAATCTGTATTTGAAGCCAATTCTATTTTTATACTTGGATTTTCTTTTAGAATAGTAATGAGTTCATTTAAGCTTGCTTCTGCATCTTTACGAATATTAGCTTTATTATAATCGTAGTATATATTTTCTAGTACAATTTCTACATCTTTAAATATTTTTTGTAATAGTATATTTTTTGTAATAATTATAGTATCGCCATCTTTTAAATTGGTATATTGTTGCGTATTAATATTATCTGTTTTAGACAAATAATTATCTTTTGAAACTAAAAAGTTAATATTTTGATTTGGTGATAATATAATTTGTGTTTGACCTAATTCATTTGTTTGCACTGTTTTATTTTGATATGCAATCGTAGCATTTTGTACCGTTTGTTTTCCTATAACCGTAGAGCTTGGATTATTGAGCTCTTGATATTGATTTTCTTCTACCAAAATATTACAAACAATAACTGGTTTTGGCAACACTACTGGAATTTCTTCTTGTTTAGGTTGAATGCTTTCTACAAACAAGATATCATCTTTATTACCAAATCTATTAGAAGTTAGATAAGCAGTCATAGCAATATCTTTAGATTTATTAGGTAATTTTTGTATGTAAAAATCGTCGCCATTAGAATTAAATGGTTCACCTATATTTTGAATACTATCGTATATTTTTCCATTTAATTTAGCAGAAAAAATATCTAATCCACCATAACCTATATGTCCATTACTAGAAAAATACAAAGTATTATCATCAGCAATTGTAGGAAAATACTCCTCTCCTTTTGTATTTACATTTCGTCCTAAATTAATTGCTTGTGTAAAGTTGCCTTCATTATCTTTTTTAGAAAAATAAATATCTCTTCCACCATAACCTTGATTTTCTACATCCGAAGTAAAATATAAAATTTGATTGTCTGGTGAAAGGTATGGCTGACCTTCATTCGACTTTTCATTAAAAAATGTTAGTCTTTGTGGTGTTGACCATGAACCATTTTCTTTCAAAAACGACTGATAAATATGACAATAATCATCGGTTTCTTTTTCTTTAGAACCACATTTAGTAAAGTACGCTTCTTTGCCATCTTTACTAACCACTAACTCAGCATTGTGATATGGTGCATTGAAATAATCAGCAATTTTAATATTAGAAAATGTAGTATCATTATCTATAGTTGCTTGATAAATTTTGGTGTACGCTTCTCCATTGTATGCATCTTTACCTTCATCATTATTTCTTGTAGAAGAAAAATAAAGTGTGTTGTCTTTTTTAAATGAAGCAAAATCGCTTGCTGATGAATTTAACTCATTTAATGGTTTTACTACAAAATTTTGTTCGCTTTTATTATCAACAATTTTGCTTAAAAAATCTATCTCTTTTTGAAATAAAACTTTTTCTGATTTATGGTCTGCTACATATTGATTTAAAACTGTAAGTGCTTCGTTATAGTTGGAATTACTTTTTAACGAATTAATATATTTTTTAACTGTATTTTCATTTTGTTCAATATCAAATGCTTTTTTATTCCAGTCTAAAGCTTGTTGGTATGCTTGTTGATATTCAAAACTCTGTGCAATTTGTTGTGCAATTTTAATTTTATCTGCATTGCTTTTTGCATTACTAAAATCTTTTTGTAGTAATTTACTAGCAACAGTATAGTGTTTTAAATTATATGCAGTAGCTCCATCTTTAATCTTAGCTGTAGAAGAACAAGCACTAAGTAAAAACAATACTAATATTATATATAAATATTTTATCATTAAATATTATTTAGTAATTAACATCTCTCGATATTTAGGTAAAGGCCAAAACTCATCATCAACAATATTTTCCAATTTATCTACAATTTGTCTGATGTTATTCATTAAAGGAATAATTTTATCGCTATAAATTAGTGCTTGTTTTTTAGCATCGCTTTCATTGTTTGCTTCTACTCTAATCTTAAACATTTCATCATGCATAGTCACTAAATTTTCTATACTATTAGAAACATCTTCTAGTAAATTTTGTTGTGTTTTAAATAGTTTTTTATCTAAACCAATATTTTTAAATCCACTTATATTTTCTAATAATTTATTTTGATAAGCTATACATACTGGAATAATTTGATTCATTACAATTTCGCCTAAAACTCTCGATTCAATTTGTAGTGCATTACAATAATTATGCAGTGCTATATGATATCTTGCCTCGATTTCTCTTTTTGTGTATACTTTCTGTTCCTCAAATAATTTAATTGCTTTTTCAGAAACTAAAGCATCTAAAGCAGTTGGTGTATTTTTATTGTTAGACAATCCTCTTTTCTTTGCTTCTTTTTCCCAAGCATCAGAATAATTATCACCTTCAAACAAAATGCGTTTGCTACTTTTAATTGTTTTCTGTAAAACTTTTAAAATGGCTACATCTTTATAATCTCCAGCTTTGATGAATTTATCAACTTCTTTCTTAAAAATTTGTAATTGTTCTGCTACAATAGTATTCATTATCGTCATTGGCAAAGCACAATTTGCAGAAGAACCAACAGCTCTAAATTCAAATTTATTTCCTGTAAAAGCAAATGGCGAAGTTCTGTTCCTATCGGTATTATCTAATAAAATATCTGGAATGGCTTTATCTATATCTACTCTAAGAATGATATTGTCTTGTTCATCAAAATTGTTTTCATCTACTCTTTTTTCAATCATCTCTAAAACCTTGTTGAGATAAGAACCAGTAAAGACAGAAATAATTGCTGGTGGTGCTTCATTAGCACCTAATCTGTGGTCGTTTCCATGAGAAGCAACAGCTGCACGCAACAAATCTTCATGTCTGTTTACTGCTGCAATAGTATTAATAAAGAAAGTTAAGAACTGTAAATTTGTTCTTGGTGTTTTTCCTGGCGATAATAAATTAACACCTGTATCTGTTTGCAATGACCAATTGTTGTGTTTACCACTTCCGTTGATTTCTGCAAATGGTTTTTCGTGAAAAAGTACTTTTAGTTTGTGTTTACTAGCTACTCTTTCCATCACATCCATCAACAATAAATTATGATCTACAGCTAAGTTTGCTTCCTCGTACATTGGTGCACATTCGTACTGCGATGGTGCTACTTCATTATGTCTTGTTCTGATTGGAATACCTAATTTTAGTCCTTCAATCTCAAAATCACGCATAAAAGAATACACTCGCTCTGGAATTGCTCCAAAATAATGATCGTCTAATTGCTGACCTTTTGCAGAACGACGACCCAACAAAGAACGACCACTCATTACAATATCTGGTCGTGCATAATACATGGCATAATCAATCAAAAAATACTCTTGTTCCCAACCTAAAGTTGTAAAAACCTGTGAAACATTTCTATCAAAATAATTACAAACATCTGTAGCTGCATTGTTTAATGCTTGAATGGATTTTAGCAAAGGTGCTTTAAAATCTAGTGTTTCGCCAGTATAAGAAACAAAAATCGTAGGAATGCAAAGTGTTTTTCCATTACCAACTGTCATGATAAAAGCAGGCGAAGTTTGATCCCAAGCAGTATAACCTCTTGCTTCAAAAGTAGCACGAATGCCACCAGAAGGAAAAGAAGATGCGTCTGGTTCTTGTTGTACTAATGCATCTGCTGAAAATTCTTCTATTCCACCAGTTGAATCTGGAATAAAGAATGAATCATGTTTTTCGGCAGTAGCACCTGTTAATGGCTGAAACCAATGTGTATAATGCGTAGCTCCTTGATTAACAGCCCAAGCTTTCATCGCAGCAGCGACTAAATCGGCTGTTTCTCTATCTACTTTTTTATTTTGTTGTTTTAAAGCATTGAATTTTTTATAGGCATCTGTAGAAAGATATTGTCTAAGTTCTTTTTCTCCAAAAACAGCATTGGCAAAGAAGTCAGAAATTTTTTCTTTTGGCATTTCCACCTCAATTTTTGGTCGAGATGAAAAGGCATTTATTGCATTAAATCTTTTAATTGACATCGTGCATTTTTTAATATCAAAGATGCAAAATATTACTTATGAAAAGAAATTAAACTATGTAAATTATTTAACAAGTTTAGTTTTAATTGCTTTAACTGGTTGATTATATTGCTTTAAACATAAACCAATTAATAAGAATGGTATGGCAATAGAACGATATCGAACAATTGCTCCTGAATTATTGACGATTAATCCAATTAAAAATAAAATGCTTAGTGCATACAATATACAAAACACAGCATATGGATTTTTATATAGTGATTTAAAATTAATAGTAAACAATAAACCTATTACAGTAAAAAGTAAAACATATGTTTCTAATGAAGCTAATAGTACTAATATAAAATTAGATTCTGTTGGTAATGGACGAATAAATGGATTAATAAATGCTTCTGAAATTAAATACAAAAAGCCATTTGTTGTATTTAGATTAGTTACTACATCGAAAGTAGTATTACCTGGATTAAGATTTAAAAAATGGTTTCTTCTAACTAAAAACTCGTCTATAAACTGAATATTTAAGAAATAATGATTCACTACGGTAAATACCATAATGAAAGCCAAAATAGTAAACAAGTATATATGTATAGACGATTTACGCATATCTAATCTTACATAAATCATAATAGAAGCAATTAATGGTAATAAAAATGCTAATAGATAAACTCTAATACAACCTAGCAATATTAAACCTAATACGGTTACTAATAAATTTTTCTTGGTATAAACTCCAGAAACAATTTTATCTACATTATAAAGAATAATACCTAATGAAAAAATAATGATTGCTTCTTTATGTACACCAGATGTCCAAAAAACGATAGACGGAATTCCAAATAAAATAAACTGTAATACCTTTTTATTATATACTTTATCTTCAAAAAATAAATATAAATTATAAGTACCAATAAATGACAACAAAGAGAAGAAAATAGCATGTACATTATACGAACCAAAAGAAATCAATCTAATCAATGCATTAATTCTTACGATAAAATAGTTACTCGTATCGTACCAAAAACTCATATCTGTAGTATAAGGCAACAAATTAGCTTCAACTGGTTTGTAATCATTATTACCAAAAACTAAGTGTAGGTATGTTAACACAGAATCTTTCAATGAACTAAAAACAATATTACCATCATTAAAATAGGTAAGTGTATCGCCACCATTTAAAATATGGTGCTTAAATAAGTATCCAAAATAAAAAGCACTTGCAATTTTCAATACAAAACCACCAAAAACGACTAATGGGTGGATGTTTCCTCTTTTAAAATACTTGCTCTTTATAACAAAGACAGATATTATTATTAGGTAAATAGATGGGATGATTAGTTCCTTTATCATACTTTGGTTAACAAATATAGAAATTAATTTAATTATCAGATAATATTTTTCTTCAAAAGGTTGCATAATTTTTCTTTACTTTGTCACCAACATAGAATCAAGTTATGAGCAACGATATTTCCACTAAGTTAAGCGATGTTGAAACAGCAAAATCATTAGGACTATTAGAAGAAGAATATAATAAAATAATTGAAATACTTGGCAGAGTACCCAATTTTACTGAATTGAGCATTTATTCTGTGATGTGGAGTGAACACTGTAGCTATAAAAATTCTATCAAATATTTAAAAAAACTACCAAGAAAAGGCAAACATTTACTAGTAGAAGCTGGCGAAGAAAATGCTGGTTTGGTAGATATTGGTGATGGATATGCTTGTTGCTTTAAAATAGAATCTCATAATCATCCAAGTGCTGTAGAGCCATATCAAGGTGCAGCTACTGGTGTTGGTGGTATCAACAGAGATATTTTTACTATGGGTGCTCGACCAATTGCGGCTTTAAATTCATTACGATTCGGAAAAATAGATGAAAAACGAACACAACATTTATTGAAAGGTGTTGTAAAAGGAATTGGCGATTATGGCAACTGCTTTGGTGTACCAACTGTAGCTGGCGAAGTTTATTTTGACGAATGCTATCATCACAATCCATTAGTCAATGCAATGTCTGTTGGAATTGTAAAAGTTGGTGAGACTGTTTCCGCTACTTCCGAAGGTGTTGGCAATCCTATTTATATTGTTGGTTCTGCAACAGGAAAAGATGGTATTCATGGTGCTACTTTTGCTTCTGAAGATTTGGGAGAAGATGCCGAAGATAAAATTCCTTCTGTACAAGTTGGAGATCCATTTCAAGAAAAATTATTGCTCGAAGCATCACTAGAAGCCATTCAAACTAATGCCATTGTTGGTATGCAAGATATGGGAGCTGCTGGAATTACTTGCTCTACATCTGAAATGAGTGCAAAAGGCAAACATGGCATGAAAATTTATTTAGATAAAGTGCCAACTAGACAAAAAAATATGTTGCCTTTTGAAATTCTATTATCAGAATCTCAAGAAAGAATGCTAGTAGTAGTAAAAAAAGGCATGGAAAAAGACATAGAACAAGTTTTTGAAAAATGGGATTTACACTGTGCTATTATTGGAGAAGTTATAGAAGGAAACAATTTATATTATTATTTCAATGATGAATTAGTAGCACAAGTTGATGCTGAATCTTTAGTTTTAGGTGGTGGTGCTCCAGTATACGACAGAGCCATTCAAGAACCTAGTTATCATATTACTAGAGATGCATTTTCTATCAATCAGATATTAGAACCAAACGACTTAGTTGACATTGCAAAAAAAATGACAGCATTGCCTAATATTGCATCTAAAAGATTCATATATAAACAATACGATTCAATGGTGCAAATCGACAATGTAAGTACCAATAATCAAACTGATGCAGCTGTAATTCGTCTAAAACACAACGACAAAGGTTTGCTAGTTACAGTTGATTGTAATTCTAGATATGTATATGCTGATGCGAAAGTTGGTGGTGCTATTGCCGTTGCCGAAGCTGCCAGAAATATTGTATGTACTGGAGGAACACCTTCTGCAATTACCAATTGTTTGAATTTTGGCAATCCATACGACCCAGAAGTATATTGGAATTTTGTACATGCTTTACAAGGCATGGGCGAAGCTTGCGAACGATTTGAAACACCAGTTACAGGTGGCAATGTTTCCTTTTATAATCAATCACCTACTAAAGCTGTAAATCCAACACCAACTATTGGTATGCTTGGTATTATTGATGATATAACAAAAGTGATGTCTTTAGATTTTAAAAATGAAGGCGATTTAATCTATTTAATTGGAGAAAATAAAAACGATATTAATTCATCAGAATATGTATATAATATTCACGATATAAAATTATCTCCAGCTCCATTTTTTCATTTAGAAACAGAATACACAATTCAAAAAACAGTAAGTCAGTTAATCAAAAACAATTTAATTGTTTCAGCACATGATATTAGCGAAGGTGGTCTTTTTATTTGTTTACTAGAATCTAGTATGAAAAGAAATCTTGGATTTGAAATTCAATCAGATACTACTATTAGAAAAGATGCATTTTTATTTGGCGAAGCACAAAGTAGAATTATAGTAAGTTGCCAACCAGAGTTAGCACAAGAATTTGAAAATTATCTCAATGAACGACAAACGGTTTTTTCTAAACTAGGAACAGTAAAAAGTAATACTATCACCATTGACAATGAAGACTTTGGAACAGTAGAAAGCTACCAAAAAATATATGACACTGCTATAGAATCGTACTTCAATTAAAAGAATATGAAACAACAAAGGATTTTTTTATTGCCTGGTTTTGGAGAAGATGCTTTTATTTTTGATGAGCTAAGACCTTGTCTTAAGAATTATCATTTAATTAGTGTTGATTACCGACCTATACTGAATAAATTTATTTTTCCTTTTATAGACAGAGTGAAATTTTGTAAGCAGCTTATCTCCTATTATAATATTGAAGCATCAGACAAAATTATTGGACATTCTATGGGTGGTTATTTTGCGTTTCAAATTCGGGAAATTCAAAATAATGAAATTTGTATGATTGGTGCTTTTAGTAATCCTAAAAAAGTAATTGATTACATGCCTGCTTTTCCAAGATTTTCTCAATTAATGGCTTTTAGTGGACTATTAAAACATGAGAAAGTAAATGACCATCTCCTAGAAAAAATAAAAGATGAACAGATAAAAACAATTCAAGAAAAAGTAATGACTAATTTTAAGTCGTTTACTAATCTTCAATTAGCACTAATGACGGAAATGAACTTTGCTTCAACAATTGAAAGTACTAAACCTAATCCATTACGCATTCACGATAAAAAAGATAGAATTGTAGCAGCTCCAGATGAAGATTTTATACCAATTAATGGTGGACATTTTTGTTTAAATATCTATCCGAATGAAGTTTATGATGCTATGCAAACATTTTTAGAGCAGTAAACTTTATTCTCATCATTAAACTTAGTAGCGTTCTAAAATCTTTAGCTTAATTTTGATTTTCATCTTTCATTTCTGAATCGTTGAGTTTTACTTTAGCTGCATTTCTTCTCAATCTCATATTTAATAATTCTACCGACAAGCCAAATGCCATTGCTGTATAAATATATCCTTTATTAATATGCTGATGAAATGCTTCTGCTATTAATAAAACGCCAATTACAACTAAAAATGACAATGCCAATATTTGTAATGATGGATTTCTATTGATAAATTTTGAAACTGGCGAAGCAAATATCATCATAATAGTAATTGAAATGATAACTGCCATAATCATTATCCAAACATTTTCTACTAGACCAACTGCAGTTAAAATTGAATCTATAGAAAAGATAGCATCAATTAATAAAATTTGTATAATTACAGAAACAAATGAAGTTGCTTTTTTCTTAACACCTGTTTGTGTTTCCTCTTCAATTTCTAATTTATGATTAATTTCTGAAACACTTTTTGCAATTAAAAATAATCCACCAAATAATAAAATTAAGTCTTTTACACTTAAACCAATTGGTTCTCCATTGTGTTCTTTTATAAATGGAATATGAAATAATGGATTGGTTAATTGAATTATCCAAGTTATAGTAAATAATAGTGCAATTCTAAATAACATTGCTAAAAACAAACCAATTAATCTTGCTTTTGGTTGTTGTTCTTCTGGTAATTTATTCGACACAATAGATATAAAAATGATATTGTCGATTCCTAAAACTATTTCTAAAAAAGTAAGTGTTAGTAAAGAAACAATGACTGCTGCATCTAACAAATTTGGAAATGTATCTACTAATAACATAATTTTATTTTGTGCAAATATACTGCAAATTAGTAGTATGCTTTATTTTTTCTTTGAAATTAAATCTATAATTGAAAGTAGCTATTATTTATCCCAAATACGCATTAGGTACTTTTTACACCATGAGTTGTACACATGGTTACTTAAATTGAAGTATTTCATACTTCTAGTTCTAATACAAATTAGGAAGTGCGTAGTATTTTCAACTTTATTAGCATTAGCTTTTAAGTAGTAAAGCGTTGCATAGCTACTCCACCTTAAAGAAAACCTATTTTCCTAATGCATAATTTGGGTTTATTTTGACTGTCTCAAAATTTTATCCATAGTTTTTCCTTTGGCTAATTCGTCTATTAGTTTGTCTAGGTAGCGTACTTGTTTGGTCAATTCATTATCTATTGCTTCTATTTTATAACCACAAATTGTTCCTTTGATTAAGGATGCATTTGGATTTAATGTAGCTTGCTTAAAGAATGATTCAAATGTAACTTTTTCATCGATGAGTCGTTGTAGCTCTTTTTCATTAAAACCAGTTAGCCATTCTATAACTTGGTATAATTCAGCTTTAGTTCTTCCTTTGCGTTCTACTTTATTGATGTAGTGTGGAAAAACTGATGCAAAAGTCATTTTTGCAATTTTAGCATTATGTTCTGGTGTTGGTTTCATTTTATAATTAGGAGATTCTTCGCTTCGTTAACTATGCTCTGAAGGACGATGAGAAAATATAATAACTATAAATTTTGACACTTGTATCTAACTTTAGATATCTTGCTCTACATCAAAATTTTCTAAATAATCGGCTACTCGTTTTACAAACATGCCACCTAAAGAACCATCAACAACTCTATGGTCGTAAGTATGCGACAAATACATTTTATGTCTGATTGCAATAACATCTTGTCCGTCAATTTCTAAAACAGCAGGTTTCTTTTCAATGCTTCCTACTGCCATTATAGCTACTTGTGGTTGATTGATGATTGGTGTTCCTAAAATATTGCCAAATGTTCCAATATTAGAAATAGTATAAGTACCGTCTTGTATATCATCTGGCGACAATTGGTTTTTCCTTGCTTTATCTATTAGTTGATTAATATTTTCTGCAATACCTAACAAATTGAGTTTATCTGTATTTTTAATCACTGGTACAATTAAATTTCCACTTGGTAGTGCTGTCGCAATTCCTATGTTAATAGTTTTTTTCTTGATAATAGTATCGCCTTCTACAGAAATATTAATCATAGGAAAATCTTTTATGGCTTTGCAAATTGCTTCTACAATCATTGGCATAAAAGATAATTTAGTTTTATATTTTTTTTCAAAATTAGTTTTATGTTTATTTCTCCAATTCACAATATTGGTCATATCGCATTCAACAAACGAAGATACATGTGGTGCTGTATGTTTAGAATTGACCATATGCTTAGCAATTAGTTTACGCATTCTGTCCATTTCTATAATTTCATTGCCATTGGTTATTGTAGATTTTTTTTCTTCCACAACTTTTGATACATCGTTTGGTTTCGCTATTTCGGCTTTTGCTTCTGTTTTTTCTACTATGTTCTCTTTCGGTTGATTTTTTTTCCAATCTACAAAAGCTAAAATATCTTCTTTCGTAATTCTACCATTTAAACCACTGCCTTTTATAGTACTTAGTTCTTGCATACTCACTTTTTCTGTGCTAGCAATATTCATTACTAAAGGTGAAAAAAATCCATCATTAGTTCCAATAATATTTTCTTTGGCAACTGTAGTAATATTTTCTTTTGGAGTTTCTTTTATGGTGATTTTTTCTTCTACTACTGGTTCTGTAATTGCTTCTTTAGTAGTAATTATTTTTTCTTCTACGATTTCATTTTGAGTTTCGGCACTTGAAATATTTTCTACTTTGGTTTCTTTTTCTTCTGGAATAAAATTTTGAGGTATATTACCTTCTACTTCAATAATTGCCAAAGGTTTACCCACTTCTACCACATCTCCATCTTGATGCAAGAGTTCTTTTATCGTTCCACTAACAGGACAAGGCACTTCTGAGTCGACTTTATCTGTAGCAACTTCAACAATAGTTTCATTTTCGTTGATAGTATCGCCAACTTGTTTGTTCCATGTAATAATGGTTGCTTCAAATACGCTTTCGCCCATTTTAGGTAATAATAAATAGTAATCTGCCATAATAAAGATTGTCTGATTACAATATTAATCAAATTGGATAATTTTTCCACAAAAATCGTCTTAACATTTCTAAAGCAATAACTGCACTCAACTCAATATTTTTCATTCGGTCTTTCGTTAAGTTGAATCGTTTTACTTTTGTTTGAAAACCATTAGACACACCAATATATACTGTACCAACAGGTTTTTCGGTAGTTCCTCCATTTGGTCCAGCTACACCACTAATAGCAACTGCTACATTTACTTGTAGTTGTTTTAATGCACCATTTAGCATTTCGGTTACAGTTTCTTCGCTTACTGCTCCAAATGTTTCTAAAGTAGTTTGTTGTACCCAAAGTAGCTCTTCTTTTACTGTATTGGCATAGCTTACAATTCCACCTTTAAAATATTGAGAACTACCACTAATAGAAGTAATTAAATGTGCAATGTAACCACCTGTACAACTTTCTGCTAAACCTAATTGTAAATTGTGTTGTAGTAGTATTTTTCCTATTACTGCTTCTAAAACATCATCATCATAGCCATATATATTAACAGCTAATACTTCTGAAATTTGCTTAGTATATTTATCAATTAATGTTTGTAATGCTTGTTTATCATTGCCTTTTGCAGTTAGTCGTAGTTTTACTTTTCCTACACTTGGCAAATACGCTAGACTTAAATTAGTAGGAAATGTTGCTATTATAGGTTCTATTTTTTCTGCAATAGCTGTTTCTCCAACACCTACAGTTAAAATATGTTTATGAATAATAATTGGCAATTGATACTCTTCTTTAATATATGGAATTAAACTTTTTTCAACCATGGCTTTCATTTCGTAAGGCACACCTGGCATCGACACAATAATACTTTTGTTTTTAGTAAACAACATTCCTGGTGCAGTTCCCATACTATTTTGAAAAACCGTACAATTATTAGGAACATAAGCTACTTGTTTACTCATATCGTTTATCGTTCTTCCTCTATGAATAAAAATTTCTTGAATATTTTTTAATGCCAATTCATTTAAAATCAATTCGCCACCAAAATATTCGCAGAGTACTTGTTTCGTAATATCGTCGCTAGTAGGACCAAGTCCACCTGTTATAATAACAATATCAGCTAAAGCAATAGCTGTGTCTGCATTGTTAATAATTTCTAATTTTTCATCACTAATGGTTATATGCCTCAAAACACTAATACCTAATTTATTCATTTCTTGTGATATATAACTCACATTGGTATTGATAGTTTGTCCATTTAACAATTCATCGCCAATTGATATTAATATTGCTTTCATTTTTCAAATTTTTATGCTTACTTTACCTTTCTAAAATAATAAAAACAAATTTAGTATGAAAAAAATATTTATACTTTTAGCATCTGCAGTGTTAACAATTAGCTGTTCAACGCAACAAATTCAACAAACAGTTGGTGCTATTTTAGGTGGTGGTTCTGGCAGTGTAACAGAATCTGAAGCTGCTGGTGGTTTAAAAGAAGCATTAACTCAAGGTATTAATATTGGCATGGGTTTATTGTCTAAACAAGATGGATTCTATGGCAATAGTTTAGTTAAAATTCCTTGGCCAGATCAAGCAGAAAAAATAAAAAATGCCATGATTAAGTTAGGCATGCAAGATAAAGTTGATAATGTAACGAAGTCTTTAAACAGAGCTGCCGAAAAAGCATCTGGTGTTGCTATTGATGTATTTGTAAACTCAATTAAACAAATGACCATACAAGATGCCATGACTATTTTATTAGGTGGTGATGGTACAGCTACTGCTTATCTTAAAAAAACTTCTACTCCTTTATTAACTGAAAAATTTAGACCTATCATTGATAATTCACTTAACCAAGTTAATGCTACAAAATTATGGTCAGAAGCATTGACTATCTATAATCAAATTCCATTTGTACAAAGTGTAAATACTGATTTAACTGGTTTTGTTACAGAAAAAGCATTAGATGGTGTTTTTAAAATGGTTGAAAAAGAAGAAAACAAAATCAGAGAAAATCCATTGGCAAGAGTTACTAGCTTAATGAAAAAAGTATTTGGCTTTGCTGATGCTCAAAAAAATAACTAAGCACAATTTAATATGATTCAAGGACCACTGAACGGTATTAGAATTTTAGATTTGTCGAGATTATTACCAGGACCTTTGGCTACGCAAATGATGGCTGACATGGGTGCTGAGGTGATTAAAATTGAAGATAAAAAAGCACCTGATTATACTCGATTTATGCCTCCACATTATAATGGTGTTGGTGTAAGTTTCTTAGCATTAAACCGAAATAAAAAGTCTATTACTTTAGATTTTAGTGATGATAAAGACAAGCAAAAATTCTTTGATTTAGTTAAAACTGCTGATGTTGTAGTTGACTCATTTAGACCTGGTGTTTTAAAAAAATTAGGTATTGATTATGAAACTGCTAAACAATACAATCATAGTATTATTTATGTAGCAGTTACTGGTTATGGACAAGATGGTGTTTATAATAAAAATGCTGGACACGACATTAACTATTTAGGTTATAGTGGTGTATTAAGTATGTTGGGTGATAAAGAAAAAATTGTAAAACCTGGTGTGCAATTTGCTGATATTTGTGGTGGAAGTTATCCTACAGTAATGGCTTGTTTAGCTGCTGTTATACATAAAAAAAATACAGGCGAAGGTCAGTTTGTAGATGTAGCCATGACGGATTGCGTATTGCCTTTGTTGTCTTTTTATATGACCGAAGGTTTGAATACCAACAAATATTATGAAAGACAAGAACATCCATTGGCTGGTAGTGTAGTTAATTACAATATCTATCAATGTAAAGATAAAAAGTGGATGGCACTAGGAAGTTTAGAACCAAAGTTTTGGATGAATTTTTGTATGATGGTTAATAAACCAGAATGGTCTAATCAATTGTTGAGTAATGAAATAAAAGCTGAAGTAGAAACCTTATTTTTATCGAAAGATAGTACAGAATGGATAGCACTTGCCAAACAATTTGATGCGTGCTTAACACCAATTTTAGAATTGAATGAATTAGAAAAAGAGCAATATCATATAGATAGAAATAATTTTATTGAAGTAGAACATCCTGAGAAAGGCAAATTAAAAATGATAAATCAACCAATAAAATTTGCTGCTTTTGATAAGCAAACATTTTCTTATCCACCAGAAATGGGAGCAGACAATGATGAAATTCTAAATAATTTATAATTGTATGAAATATTTATTCCTTACATTACTATTTACACCTCTATTTTTCTCCTGTAAAAAAGAAAAAAGTCACTTTGATAGCTTAAAAAATAGCAGTTGGACAACTTACTATCAATACAATGGATTTAATTTTTATGCAAGTAGCAACTTGCGATTATCGTCAGATTTTAGTTGTAGTGATATTGGTTTAGTTGATACTATAGTTGGTTCGTGGCAATATCAAGAAGAAAAGTTAAACATAACACTAGAAAATAGCACTATTATTGTTGCATCTTTTATTAGCAATGATAGTTTAAGTGGCACAATAAAAAATGGAGTAACTTCTGGTGTTTGGAGTGCGAAACGAGATTAGTATTTGTATAGAACTACAATATTCTCATGCTAGATACTTAGAAGGCAATTATAGCATTATACAACAAAACAACATGCTTAAAATATAATATGTAGTTCTACTGGTTGATGGTCGGATAAACTTTTGTGTTCTTTACACCATTGCAATTCTATTCTAGGAATACTTCTTTCTATGCTCTTGTATTGTAAGCCATTCGATTTATAAAAAATAAAATCTATTACTTTAGCTTGATTGCCTCCACACATATCATTATTTTTACTATCTATCGTATTGTTCCAATCACCTATAATTTCACCATCTTCTGCTTGTAATTTATTGAGTGTATATGGATATAATTTAGCATCTTTTTTATCTATATTAAAATCGCCACAAATAAAAATAGGTACACTGTCTTTTTCTTCTTTTTTTATTAGTGTTGCAATTTGGTCAACTTGACTCATTTTAGTTTCATCGCTTCCTCCAGCATTTAAATGTGTACCAATAATATGATATAACTTATCATTTTTATTTACTTCAACCATTAAAGCTCCTTTTCTGGCTAATTTATTATCGGCACCTTCTTTTTGTTTAAACTTGGTTTTACCTATTTTTTGCATTGGATATTTTGATGCTATATAAATACCACTGCTTGTTCGCAAAGAAATAAATCTTTTATAAGCTGGTCCAACTTGATATGGATATTCTTTTTTAATTCTTCTACGCAGCTTGCGTTTTGCTGCATGCAAAAACATTTCTTGAAACACCAACACATCATAATCTGATTTTTTTACATAGTTGGCTATTGCCTTTACTCTAGTTCTTTTACCTGTTCTATGCACAAATGGTGGCAACATAAATATGTTCCAAGACAATATTTTTAAATCTTTGGTTGTAGTATTGTTGACTGTACTTTCATTTTGTTGTGCATTTGATTCTATTAATAAAAAAAACAAACAAAACAGTAAAATTATTTTTTGCATAATATATTTTTGAGCAACTACTATAAAGCTAACAATATAAATCTATTCAAGCAAAACAAAGTATATTTTGATGTATCGATTTTTTCAATTCGTGGGCTAACTGGTGGGCAATATCTCTAAAAATAAAAAACGCAAGCTAGTTCATTATAACTACTTGCGTTTTATTTTTGAGGTCGGTGGCGGATTCGAACCGCCGTGGAAGCTTTTGCAGAGCCTTGCCTAGCCTCTCGGCCAACCGACCAGTTTATAATTGGACTGCAAAATTAATTAAATTTTCTATTCTACAAAATTTTTTATTTATCTTCTATTGTACAAAATGCATGCCCAACATTTCCTGATAATGGTGGATTCTTTTTCTTAACAGTAACTTTAATTTGTTGTACGCCTAATGCTTTAATAGCATCTTTAATTTTTGATGCCACTGTTTCTATTAATAAAGCAGATTCTTGCATCGCTTGTTCTACAATAGTATAAATCTGCTCGTAATTAATCGTGTTTTCTAGCTTATCATTAATTGTATTCTGTTGTTGTACAACAACTGTAACATCTACCTCGTACCAGCCACCAATTTTCCGTTCTTCTTCATAATATCCATGATAGGCGTAAAATTGCATGCCATTCAATCCTATTGTAAAATTATTTTCCATAACTTGTAAAACAAATATATCATTATTATGCAAAATGCTTATCAAAATAGTTACAAAGGATTTGATTACTTGTTATTAGACGATTTATTAACTACAGAACAACTGTTAATTAGAGATACTGTCAGAACTTTTGTAAATCAAAATATATTACCAACTATTGAAGCTATTGCACAGAGTGCTGTTTTTCCAAAATCACTCATGCAACAATTAGGTGAAGTTGGTGTTTTAGGCATTACTATTCCACAACAATATGGTGGAAGTGGTTTAGATTATATAAGCTATGGTTTAGCCATGCAAGAGTTAGAACGAGGTGATTCTGGCATTCGTTCTTGTGCTAGCGTACAAAGTTCTTTGGTAATGTATCCTATCTATTTATATGGAAGTGAAGCACAAAAGATGAAATATTTACCCAAATTGGCAAAAGGTGAGTTAATTGGTAGTTTTGGATTAACAGAACCTAATCATGGTAGTGATCCTGCAAGTATGGAATGTACACTCATTAAAAAAGGCAATCAATATATTTTAAATGGAGCTAAAATGTGGATTACTAATAGTCCGATTTGCGATTTAGCGATTGTTTGGGCAAAAAATGAAGAGAATAAAGTTGTTGGTTGTATTGTAGAACGAGCAATGAAAGGTTTTACTACACCAGAAATTCATAATAAATGGAGTTTAAGAACTTCTATTACTGGCGAAATGATTTTTGATGAGGTGATTATTCCAGAAGAAAATATTTTACCATTGGCAAAAGGACTGAAAGCACCATTGTCTTGCCTGTCTTCTGCTAGATATGGAATTTCTTGGGGAGCTATTGGAGCTGCTTCTGATTGTCTGCATCATGCTTTGTGTTATAGCAAAGACAGAAAACAGTTTAATAAACCATTAGCCGCTTTTCAGTTGACACAAAAGAAATTAGCCGAATCATTAACTAGCATTACCCAAGCACAATTGCTGTCATTTAGAGTAGGACAACTTTTTAACGAAAAGAAGGTGAGTCCACAACAAATTTCAATGGCAAAACGCAATAATGTAGCCATGGCGTTAGATATTGCTAGAACTTGCAGACAAATTTGTGGTGCTATGGGCATAACTGGAAATTTTCCGTTTATGCGTCATGCTATGAACTTAGAAAGTGTAATTACTTACGAAGGTACGCACGAAGTACATTTACTGATAACTGGTATGGATTTAACAGCAGAAAATGCATTTGAATAAATGACTATTATATGTTATTAACTTTAAACAAATAATATATTACAAAGTATTTTTTATACTATGAGTTGCACACATGGTTACTCAAACTGAAGTATTTTAACTTTATTAGTTCTAGCTTTTAAGCAATAAATAGTTGCGTAGCTACGCAACCTAAATAAACAAAATGAAAACCTATTTTTCCTAATGCGTAATTTGGGTTTAATACATTGCCAATTTTACTGTTTTACTAATTTCCCGTTATTAATGATATTTCCTTTTTTGTCTAGTATTTTGTAATAGTACATTCCATTGGCAATATTATTTATACCAAAGGAAACTATATTTGAATTAATTATTTCTTCTTTTATAGCTTTTCCATCAATTGATATAATTTGTATTTGATATGCTTGCGAATTTTGTTTAAACGAGAATGTAACTTCATTACTAAATGGATTTGGATATACTTGTACTAACTCTGAATTTTTATCATTATTAATTGCTGTTATAATCAATAAATTATTCGTTGTAGGAAATCTATCGTCCATTAAATTTGAAGTGGTATTGGTTTTAATTGGATCATTAAAATCAAAATAAATATCTGCATTGTTTTGAATGGTAATTCCATTTGAAATGGTATCGTGTGGTTTGATACTAAAACTTAAAAAACCATTACTTGCCAACTCATTGGTCGTAGAATCTGGCAAGTTGATATCATTAAATGTAAATTTTAAAACGATATAATTGGTGTTTCCTACAAACTCAAAATCGTAAGTATGTGATGATGCTCCAAACATGAGCGTAGTAATATCTAAATTGGCATCGAGTGTATCAATCACTACTACTTTGTATGCTGTATCTGTTCCTGTGTTTTGAAAACGAATGGTATAATGTAAAGTTGAATTTCTGTACAACTGACCATTTTCTCCACTTCCTTTTGGTTGCACTTGTTTGTCATTTGGATCGTAGCTGTCTATAATTGGCAAACACTCTTCAGCTACTTCATAATCTTCATCGTCTTGTGGTAGATCGTTGTAGTAACCACGATTAGCTGGTAATGCACAAGCTTCTACAGTATATGTTGGATGAGAATTTCCTGGATGACCATACGATTGATCTGCTTCTATTCTATAAGTTGCTCCATTGTTTTGAAGATTAATAATAATACTATCACCTGCTAGTAATTTAAAATTAGCAGTACGACCTAATTGGCTATTTTGATAGATTCTATATTCGGAAGAATCTTGCATATCTTCTCCGTTGTTTTTAATAACAAACTGTACTCTGTAGGAAGTACAACTTCCACTTACTGCTATCGAGCTTTTATCCCAACTAGTAACTGCAGTATCTAAATTATTAAAGCATTCATTTTTAGGTGTAATCCAAGCTTTGGTACATTGTGTAAGACCAGCAATACCACTTTCGCATAGTGTTTCATCTACTATTCTAATTATTCCTGATTGTCCATAAGCAATATTGTCGATTAAGAATTCGTATGTATTTTCATTAATTTGAGTATATGGTTTATTAGCTGCTAATATTCTTACAAATTCTGGCATCTGCACATAAACTTTAACATTGTTTGCATTTTCATTACCTATATTAGAATAATTAACAACTGTAAGACTTTTTAAGCATCTTCTTCTTCTATCAGACGATATATCTATGTTTAATATGACACATCTTTTATTATCAATAAAAAAATTATTATTAACAGGAATATTATCAATATTATTTATATTAATACTTAATTTTCCATTTGTTGGACAATTGTATGTTGTATAAATATTTTCAAATTGATGAGGAATTAATAGTTCAATTTCGTGACTACCAGAATCTACTGGCAATTGATATTCTCCATTTTGATTAGTAACACAGTAATTACCTGATGTATTATCTCTTACTAAAAATCCACTAATTGGTTGATCTAATCCAAAAACATAATTACAATCATTAGCAAAATCGTTATATACTTTACCAGTTAAAGGAGCTGTTGGATTTGTTTTTTCAAAATTAAAATTAACTGTCCAAAAATCTGTTTCATTATTTACAGCACCACCACCATAATTATTTTCTGTTTTTAAGCCACTTGCATTTGAGTTGGAAACACAAGCTAAAATTATATCTTGTTCTCCAATCGCACTTAAATCGCCTTTGCTAAGCGTTGGGCTATATTCGTCTTGTTCTCCACCTAACATACCTTGACTAACAATTTCACCAGTTTCATTTAATTTTACAATCCAAATATCTTTAGCACCATAACCACTTACTGTTTTATTGCCAGAAACAGTACTTGTAGCAGTTGATGCTATTATATAATAATTTTTTCTTTCATCATTATTATAAATTCTTATACTTGTTGCTTCGCTTTCTGTAGCTGTAGAACCTAGTGTTCTTTGCCATAAAATATTGCCAGTACTATTAATTTTAATTACCCAAGTATCGCCATTTCCAAAATGACCATTTGTTTTATTACCAGAAAAGCCAGAAAAAGAAGTTCCTACTAATAAAAAGTTGCCATTGTCTAAATCTAAAATCTGATTGATATAATCATCACTTGAGCCACCATAGCTTTTTTGCCATTCTATATTAAGATTAGAATCTAGTTTTACTAACCAATAATCATAACCACCATAAAAATCTGTAAATCTATCACCAAAAATAGAATTACTTTGTATTCCTAATAAATATCCTTTATCATCAGTTTTTAGCATAGATTTTAGATAATCATTTCCTATACTGCCTATAGAAATATCTCTTATTTTTGTTAAGTTCCAACCAGAAGGAAAAATTCTTCTTTGAGTTTCAAACTCTACTAACCAAACATCTGCTCCTCCTTTATTAGCAATAGTTTTATCACCAGAGATACCAGCTGTAGTATTTCCAGCAGCTATTAGGTTGGCTCGTAACATTGAAGTATTAGAAGCTGATTGTATTATTGTTACTAATGAATCATCTTGATTTGTACCAAAAGTTTTATCCCAATTAAAAACACCATCTGCATCTACACCTACAATCCAATAATCATTACCACCTCTTGAGTTTTCTGTTTTATCATTTCCTATCGTAGAATTTGATATTCCACCTAATGCTGTACCAAAAGCATAACTATTAATACTTGTAAGTTTATCTGAATTATTTCCTTTTATAGTATTTTCCCATATTATATTACCACTATTAGGTTCTAATTTATATGCCCAATAATCATCATTAGTACTACTTTCTGATTTAATAGAATTTGCTAAAGAATTTGAAGTTCCTCCCATATAAACTCTGCTATCAAACAACAATATAAATGTCTTACTCGTAAGACCACCTTCATTTCTATTACCACCAATAGTTTTATCCCAATTTATTTTTATAATCTCATTGGTTTGAGCGTTGGCAGTACCAACAATTATAAATACCAATAAAAAACTCAATAGCTGTTTCATAAATATTAATTAATTCCTCAACAAGGTAATAAATATTTTTAATCTATATTATTTTACTATACTAAAAATGAAAAATATATTTTTATCTCCATTTATATTGGGTGAGATACGAACAAAATATCTCTTTATTAATAACAAAAAGGTTAAATTGCTACGCTGTTGGTAAAGAGAGATAGCTTCGTCATTCTTCCTTACTAAAACAAAACACACTAAAACTGCCATTTTGGCATAAAATTAACAATTTACTCCACTTCAGAAGTACCCACCCCCACTTCGGAAGGGGGGGTAGCCACCCATTTTGTCAGTTTCACTTAGATTTTGAGTACTCCACCCCACTTAAAACATTAACTCAGTTTACCTTTTACCCTAACTTGGTTTGGGTTTTAAGTAGACTTACCTACTTATACAAGTGGTATATACCACCTCAAACATAAATTGGCTTAATGTTTTAACTAAACTTGGTTTACTTTTTACCTTAACTTGATTAGTGTTTTAAGTACACCTACCTACTTAAAACATAAGTCAGCTTAGGTTTTATCCTAACTTGGTTTGGATTTGAAGTGACTCGGTTTACATTTTTAATTAACTGGCTTAGTTTTTTAGCAGCTTGGCTTAACTTTAAAGTGGTTTTACTTTGTATTATCATCACTTAGTTTTATTAAAACATCAGCTATCTTGGTGGCTGTTACCTAAAATTTAGCTCTAAATAAACACTATTATAAAAACTACCTTTTACATAATCATCACATATAAAAGGTTGCTTTTTTACCAAAAATTGGGTAATATTGCAGTCTATTTAGAATCAGTTTAAATAAGTTATGAGTACACAAGATGAAATATTAGACGAGATTACTTCTTCCGAATATAAATATGGTTTTGTAACCGAAATAGAACAAGAACAAGCTCCTAAAGGTATCAATGAAGACATTATTCGGTTTATTTCTGCCAAAAAGGAAGAACCAGAATGGATGTTAAATTGGCGACTAAAAGCTTTTAAGACATGGCAAAAGATGAAAGCACCACACTGGGCTAAAGTCGATTTTCCTGAAGTTGATTTTCAAGAAATAATCTATTACTCTGCTCCTAAACCAAAGAAAGAATTGAGTAGTTTAGATGAAGTAGATCCTGAGTTATTAAAAACTTTTGAAAAGTTAGGCATATCTCTCGATGAACAAAAAAGATTAAGTGGCGTAGCGATTGATGTGGTTTTTGATTCCGTTTCGGTAAAGACTACTTTTCAAGATAAATTAAAAGAACTAGGTATAATATTTTGCTCTATGAGCGAAGCCATTAAACATCATCCAGATTTAGTGAAACAATATATTGGTTCTGTTGTTCCTCAAAACGATAATTTTTATGCTGCTTTAAATAGTGCTGTTTTTTCTGATGGTTCGTTTTGTTACATTCCAAAAGGTGTTCGTTGTCCTATGGAACTTTCGACTTACTTTAGAATAAATTCTGCAGGAAGTGGTCAGTTTGAAAGAACGCTTTTAGTTGCAGACGAAGGCAGTTATGTGTCGTACTTAGAAGGTTGTACAGCACCAATGCGAGATGAAAATCAGTTGCACGCTGCTGTGGTAGAACTAATTGCACACGATAATGCCGAAATAAAATATTCTACGGTACAAAATTGGTATCCTGGCGATAAAAATGGTAAAGGTGGTATTTATAATTTTGTTACTAAAAGAGGCATTTGCAAAGGCAACAATAGTAAAATATCGTGGACACAAGTAGAAACGGGTTCGGCTATTACATGGAAATATCCTTCTTGTATTTTGGCTGGCGACAATAGTATTGGTGAATTTTATTCTGTGGCTGTTACCAATAACAAACAACAAGCCGATACTGGTACCAAAATGATACACATTGGAAAAAATACTAAAAGTAGAATTGTGTCTAAAGGTATTTCTGCTGGATATAGTGATAATTCGTACAGAGGCTTGGTAAAGATTCATAAAAAAGCTGAAAATGCTAGAAACTTTTCGCAATGCGACTCTTTACTAATGACTGATACGAGTGGTGCGCATACATTTCCTTATTTGGAAGTAAGCAATAAAAGTGCGAAGGTAGAACATGAAGCTACGACTTCTAAAATTGGTGAAGATATTTTATTTTATTTTCAGCAGAGAGGCATTGACGAAGAACAAGCTGTAGAAATGATAGTGAATGGTTTTTGTAAAGAAGTAATGGACAACTTACCTATGGAGTTTGCAGTAGAAGCTAGAAAATTATTAGCCATAAGTTTAGAAGGTAGTGTTGGGTAGTTTTTTAATTAGTGAATGAGATAAAGGAAAAAATTATTAACTTTAAAAGTATCAAATGAGTAATTCAACAATTCAATCAAACTTAAGTAACTTACAATTAGAGCTACTTAAATTGTACGCTTCTGGTGTAAATGATGAAGAATTATTGGAAATAAAACAATTACTATCTAAATACTTTTTAAAAAAAGCTGTTAACGAAGCTACTAAAGTTGCTAATGAAAAAAATTATACGCCAACTGATTTCGATAACTGGTTGAATAAAGAGTAATGTTGCAAATAGTTTTAGATACCAATATCATTGTAAGTTCATTAGCAAGTACATCTGCTTATCATGCTATTATTGAATCTTATTTTAATGATGCGTTTTGTTTATGTATTTCTAATGAAATTTTATTAGAGTATGAAGAAATCTTAAAAAAAAAATATAATGCTCAAACAGCAGATTTTTTTATTAATGCAGTTTTAATCAATCCAACAACAATATTTTCAACTATACATTATAAATGGCAATTAATAAATTCTGATATAGATGATAATAAGTTTGTAGATTGTGCTTTACAAAACAATGCTATTTTAGTTACAAATGATAAACATTTTAATGCTTTAAAACAAAGTTCATTTCCTGTACTAAACATCCTCAATATAACTGAATTTATAGCATTATTAACATCAAATGAAATTCGCTAATTATTAAATTAAATAATATAAAATATAATATATAAATATGATACAAATTAAAAATTTACATGCAAGTGTTGAAGGCAAACAAATCTTAAAAGGTTTGAACTTAACTATAAACAAAGGCGAAATTCATGCTATAATGGGACCAAACGGAACTGGAAAATCTACCTTAGGTAATATTATTGCAGGAAAAGATGGTTATGAAATTACCGATGGCGAAGTATTGTTTGAAGGTCAGAATATACTAGAACTCGAACCAGAAGAAAGAGCTAGACTAGGTATCTTTTTAGCTTTTCAATATCCTATAGAAATTCCAGGTGTGTCTAATGCCAATTTCTTAAAAACTGCTGTTGCCGAAACTAGAAAAGCTCAAGGATTAGAGCCTTTGTCTCCTAGCGATTTTTTAAAAATGATGCGCGAAAAAATGGAATTGGTAGAAATGAAAAAAGACTTTATTTCTCGTGCTGTAAATGTTGGATTTTCCGGTGGCGAAAAGAAAAGAAATGAAATTTTTCAAATGGCAATGCTACAACCTAAATTTGCTATTTTAGATGAAACGGATTCAGGTTTAGATATTGATGCACTACGAATTGTTGCCAATGGTGTAAATAAATTAAGTAATGAAAACAATGCCTTTTTATTAATTACACACTACCAAAGATTATTAGATTATATCGTTCCTGATTTTGTTCATGTAATGTATGATGGAAAAATTGTAAAAAGTGGTGATAAATCTTTAGCATTAGAATTAGAAGAAAAAGGTTACGAAGAATTTGAATTGATTTAATTTGATAATGTATCAATTAGTCAATGTATTAATTTAACAATTCAATATACTTAAAAAAACATTAATAAATTAAATAATTATTGAATTATTACATTAAAAATGAAAAGGATAGAAAATAATATTATCATTCAAAAAACATTTCAATTTGCTTTACTGATTGTAAGTTATGTAGAATTATTAGAGAAAGATAGAAAATATGTAATTGCCAATCAATTATTAAAATCTGGCACATCAATAGGTGCAAATTTAAGAGAAGCACAAAATGCAGAAAGTAAAAAGGATTTTATACATAAAGTGAAAATCGCAGCAAAAGAAATTGAAGAAACTGAATATTGGTTATTGATATGTGAACATTCAGAAAACTATCCAAATTGTACAAAATTAATAGAAAAATTATTAGAAATAAGAAAAATTACAGCTAAAATTATAGCTACATCAAAAAAATCATTAAATAATTAATAAATTAAATAATTAGAAAATTAAACAATTAATGAACATAACAATAGATACACTAAAAGAAATATCATCTAAATTAAATGATAAAAAACAACAAGAAGCATTGTTAAAAGCAGTCGATTTAGGTTTCCCTAGCATGAAACAAGAAGAATGGAAATATACTTATTTCAATAATATAATAAAAAATATTGATATATTAGCCAATAATAATACTATTCCTAATTCCATCAATAACGACTATATAGATGCTATTTGTTATTCACCAAATCGTTTGGTTTTTGTAAACGGACAGTTTCAAAGTGCTTTGTCTAGTTTAGAACAAAATCCTAAAATTATATTTTGGAATGGCATAGCAGATAATTTTATTGCTGACAATAATTTTTTAATCCAACTTAACCAAGCATTAAGTACAGATGCGTTACATATAGAACTAGCAGATAATCTATTGTTAGAAAATCCTATTGAATTAGTGTATATCAATACCAATGCCAATAGTATGCTTCAACACCACAACCAAATTAAAGTAGGAAAAAATACACAAGTACAATTTATAGAACATTATATTAATGATGATAATTTTTTATCGTATATGAATAACTATACTACAATAAGCGTAGCAGAAAATGCAGTTGTACAATGGTATAAAATTCAAGATGCAGGAAATCAATTAAACATTACTGATAATACCTACATCAACCAAGACAAAACAAGTGTTTGTAGTGTATTTACCACTACACTTTCTGCCAATATTGTAAGAAATGTTTTACACTTTGCATCTAATGGTGAGCATACCGAAAGTAATATGTATGGATTATATTTATTAAACAATAATGAACATGTAGATAATAGAACACAAGTCGATCACAAAGTTGCTAATTGTAATAGCAATGAATTGTACAAAGGCATTATTGGTGGTGAAGCAGTTGGCGTGTTTAACGGAAAAATTATAGTCCACAAAGATGCACAAAAGACCAATGCCTTTCAGTCTAACAAAAATATTTTAATTAGTGATGAAGCACATGTATATACCAAACCACAATTAGAAATTTATGCTGATGATGTAAAGTGTAGTCACGGTGCTACCATTGCACAAATTGAAGACAGCGAATTATTTTATTTGCGAAGTAGAGGAATAGACAAAGAAAGTGCTAAAAATTATTTATCGTATGCCTTTGCTCTCGAAGTAATAGAAAGCATTAGTAATAAAAACATAAGAGAGTTACTCATTAAAAAAATCGCCAAAAAATTAAATATAGATATTGAATAAATGGTTGAAATATAAGGTGAATACTATAGTTAATTATATTGTTTTTATTTTTTTGTGTATAATATTATACAGATGTAATTCATTTAACAATTCCAATAAAAGTAATGAAATAGCAGAAAAAAAATCGATTGCAACAAAAGATGTTTTTTTTGACAGAAAAATAAAATACAATAAAGACAGTCTTATTTATTCTGATACTTCATTAAATGTATTTGTAGATGAAAATATTTCCTTTATTGATAGTATTAAATTCTATAGCAATTATAGAAGTAAATATATGGTTTATAATCTTTTTCAATATAATGAAGCACCTTGTAGTATTTCTAATGACTCTTTAAAGTTTATTATTAGTAATGCTATTATTAATAATAACACTTGTTATTCTTTAACTACATACTTTATAAGTTTGTACAATCAAAAATTCAATCACGCAAATTATTATTCAGTTGATGTTGTGGTTGACTTATCTGAGGCAAACAATGCAAGAGATAAAATTGACTTGATATTGAATAAAGGTCATTTTGAGATTAATGATACAATGAAAGGAATATTAATTAGATATAACAATATTGATTATTTAAAAGAAAACGAATACAAATTCGATACTATTTGCTTTAAGTATTTAGTTAATAATGATAATATTGTTAATAATGTATTGACAAAAATTATAAATTATAAAATAAACTTTTAAATGCTCAACATACAACAAATACGACAACAATTTCCGATACTAAACGAAACGATTAGAAATAAACCTTTAGTCTATTTAGACAATGGTGCTTCTACGCAAAAGCCAATTACGGTTATTCAAGCAGAAAAAGAATACTACGAACACTACTACGCCAACATACATCGTGGTGTGCATTATTTAAGTCAGATTGGTACAGACTTATATGAACAAACAAGAAATACTATTCAAAAATATATAAATACAAAGAATAATTACGAAGTTATTTTTACATCAGGAACAACAGAAGGTATCAATTTGGTAGCCAATAGCTTTGGAAGAAAATTTTTAAACGAAGGCGATGAAGTTGTTATTTCTGCAATGGAACATCATTCTAACATTGTGCCTTGGCAAATGATTTGTGAAGAAAGAAAAGCTGTACTCAAAATTATTCCAATGCAACAAGATGGTTCGCTTCAAATAGAAGACATTCAAAATACCATCACTAACAAAACAAAAATGGTGAGTATCACTCATATTTCTAATGCATTAGGCACTATCAATCCAATTAAAGAAATTATAAATATTGCACATCAACACAAGGCAAAAATTTTAATTGATGCAGCACAATCTATACAACATTTTAAAATAGATGTACAAGATTTAGATTGCGATTTTTTAGTTTTTAGTGGACATAAAATTTATGGTCCAACTGGTACTGGAATTTTATATGGCAAAGAAGATATGCTTAACGAAATGCCTCCATTTTTTGGTGGTGGTGATATGATTAAAGAGGTTACTTTTAAAAAAACAATATATAACGATTTGCCTTTTAAGTTTGAAGCAGGTACACCAAATATTGCTGGTTCAATAGCACTTAAAAATGCCATTGAGTTTGTAGAACAAATTGGATTAGACAATATTGCTGCCTACGAAAATGAATTGCTACACTATGCTACCGAAAAATTACAAAGCATTAATGGTTTAACAATTTATGGTACTGCAAAAGAAAAATCGAGTGTTATTTCCTTTTTGCTAGATGGTATTCATCCTTACGATGTTGGCGTTATTTTAGACAATCAAGGGATTGCAATTAGAACAGGACACCATTGTACACAACCTATTATGGATTTTTACAACATTCCAGGAACTTGCAGAGCATCATTTGCTATGTACAACACAAAAGAAGAAATTGATAGTTTATACGAAGGAATTTTGAAAGCAAAAAAAATGTTGAGTTAGTAGAATATTTTAATTAATTTTAAACTATGGTTGAATCGCCTTTATTTAATGATTTAGAATTATCATTTTTAGAACTTTCTAAAAGCCAAAGATTATCTGAAGAAGATGTAAATGCACTTAAAGTTTTATGGGCAAAATATTTCTATTTAAAAACCCAAGAAGAATTAGAGAAAGTGTGGAAGGAAAAAAATTATTCAGATGATGATATTGAGAAATGGATTAAAGGAGAATAAGTGTTAAGAGTTGTAGTTGATACAAATATTATTTTATCTTCCATATATATAAAATCAAAGGCACATTCTATAATACAAAAATTATTTGAAGGAAAGTATGAACTTTATATTTCTAATGAAATTTTATTAGAATACGAAGAAAAGCTACAGCAAAATTTTAATAAAACAATTGCAAATAATTTTATTACCTCACTACTTATTCTACCAAATGTAATAAAAATAGAACCGCTTTTTAAAAGTGATATTTTAAAAGATAAAGATGATAATAAATTCTTAGACATTTACTATACAAGTAAGAGCAACTATTTAGTCACTAATGATAAAGACTTTAACATAATTAAAAATATTACATTTCCAAAGCATAATATAATTACTATTAACGAATTTATAAATATAATATCAAAACAATGAACACCATTAACGAAATACAAGACAGCATTATAGATGATTTTGCTATGTTTGAAGATTGGAACGACAAGTACGAATATTTAATTGAATTTGGTAAGTCATTACAAACATTAGAAGAACAATATAAAACCGAAGAGAATCTCATTAAAGGTTGTCAATCTAGAGTATGGTTGGTAGCAGAAGAAAATAACAACCATATTATTTTTAAAGCCGACAGCGATGCTATTATTACCAAAGGTATTGTTGGTTTATTGGTAAAAGTATTGTCTAATCATAGTGCAGATGAAATATTAAATACCAATTTATATTTTTTAGACCAAATTGGATTAAAAGAACACTTGTCTCCTACTAGAGCCAATGGTTTAGTAAGTATGGTAAAACAAATGAAAAATTATGCCATTGCTTTTAAAGCGAAGCAACAGTTGTAAAGTTCTACTTTATAGTAAGTCTTCTTAAAACTCGTATCGTCTATACGGAATTGACCAACGCAATCCTAAGTTTACAAAATGCGTTTTCATATCCAATGCATCATTTTGACTGTTCTTCTTTCTATAGATATAATTTAAATCTACAAATATGTTGTGCCATGGTTCGTAAGTAGCTAAAACATCAACATAAAACTGTTTGGCTTGAACACCTTGTCCAATATAATTGCCAAATTCATTTACAAAATTACCATATGGTTGTAGTGGATCTGCTCCCCAATTTTCTGTACTTGTATTTTCTCCGTATTTATTATATATAAATCTACTTGATATAAATAATTGCTGCAATGGTTGATATTTGATTTCAGCTATTAACTCGGTAAAATTTGCTCCTAATGGATGTGCCAATGGTTGATTGTAGTGCGTATAAGAAGTAATAGTATCTGTATGACTATATGTGTATGGTCGAGATACATTGGCTTCAAACTGGAAATCTAAATGATCTACACCAAACATATCGATATACTTTAAACCAAACTGTGCTGAAAATTTATTTGCCCACCATTTGTTTGGATGTGTTAAACCATAGAATTTACTTTTTCCTGGAACGCTAAACTCTTTCGAGAAATTCAACTCATCTAATAATAGTTGACCATAAAACTGAAGATGCTTGGCAAAATTCATCTTAAAATCGAAACCAATAAAAGCATTGTCTGGCGAACCTAAAGCTTGTTCTATAGAACGATAAAATATTAATGGATTAAGATATTGTAGCTCAAAATGATTTGCTCTGCTAAACACCACCGATTCAAATACGCCTAAGTTTAACCACTTAGTAATATTAAAACTTAAGTGATGCATGGCTACATATTTTTTATCTAGCAAACCATCTGCACCATGACCATAGTATTTAGTTAATTCGGCAAATATATTTTGATAATTGATTTTCCAGACATTTGTATTGATTTTAAAAAACATATAATTGTTACTAAAATCTGATAAAAACATAGAGCGAATACCATCACCAATAAAATTATTATCGTAGCCAAATTGAAAGTTAATGTGTTTTGATGGTGAGAAAGTTACATAACCTTTAGCTAAGAAATAATCGAAACCACCGTTGCCATATTCTTTCCAGTAACCAGCATGTGGCACAACTTTGTGTTGTTTTACATATTGATTGACATAGTTTGGAAATCGACCTTGTTCTGATAAAAACAAAGCATAAAATCCAACCCATTTATCAATCTGCCCTCTTGCTTCAAAGCCTTTTGAGTTGAAAAATTTAAAATCTTTTTCTGCAAAATCTTGTCCACCTCTTACATAAACAGCTGGATTTACTGCTGCTTTAAAATGTGGCGTTTCTACACTCATAAAATGTGCAGGATGTTTGTACATAAATCCTAAAACAGCTCTATCTCTCCTATCTATCTTTTCATCATAATCAAATTCAAAATTGTCTTTGTAGAGATACAATAGGTTTTTTTCATCTAATTTTGTTAAGTCAATTTCTATGTCGCCTGTATCAATTCTTCCTACAAAATTCATGACCATAGCTCTGTCGTATGGTTTGCTTGCAGTATGAAAACCATCTACTAAACCAGACTTAATTTCTAATCTATCTAAATAATGATATGTTTGACTACCTAATGGCACATAAGTTCCACCTTGAGCAAAAGAAAAGCATACTAATAATGAAAATATATTTAAGAAACTAAATTTATAAAAATTCATACTATTTAAAGATTGTCGTTTTTTTAACTACTGCTGTAAAGATAAACAAACTGACCAATAAAGTTGCACCAAATATTACAGCACTTTTCCATTCTGCTAAGATAAGTTTTCCTATAAAAAAGAGTGTAGAATAAGTAAAACAGATGCCACTAATCCAACAAATAAAAAGATTGATTAGGTTGCTACTGTTATAGTTTTGCTTGTTTCTAAATGGCGACCAAGCTCCATCTGGTTGTACCTTATCGTAAAAATTTTGTAGCGTAGTTGTAGCTGTTGGTTTAGTAAGAAAGGTAACTATAATCCAAATTATTGTAGTACCAGCAACTGTAATTAAAAAACTATCTGGAAATTGTAAATAAGTAGCGTTTGGATATTTTAATCGTAAGATAGAAATAATTGTATAAATAACAAAAGGTGCAATTGTAGCCGCAATTTCGCTCCAAGCATTAATTCGCCACCAATACCATCGTAGTATCAAAACTAAACCTAAGCCTGCACCACACTCCATTAAAAACGACCACGCTCCAGAAATAGAATTGACTTTAGTACTAACCGCCAATCCGATTATCATTAAAATAATGGTAGTAATTCTTGCTGTAGCAACCAATTGTTTTTCTGTTGCTTTAGGTTCTATAAATCGTTTATAAAAATCGTTGACTACATAACTTGTTCCCCAATTTAATTGAGTAGCAATTGTACTCATATAAGCTGCGAAAAAAGCTACCAGTAATAATCCTTTTAAACCAGTAGGTAAAAAGTCTTTCATTGCATAAACATATCCTAATTTTACATCACCTCCTGTTAAATTTGGATATAAAACCATTGCAGCTAATCCGACTAAAATCCAAGGCCAAGGACGAATACAGTAATGAGCAATTTGAAAGAATAGTGTAGCATAAACTGCATCTTTTTCAGATTTAGTACTCATCATTCTTTGAGCCACATATCCACCACCACCAGGTTCTGCACCAGGATACCAACTTGCCCACCATTGTACACCTAAATAAGCAAAAAATGACAAAGCAGAAATAGCAAAAATTTTAGCACCTCCACTACCAGAACTAATTGATGGAAAGAAATTTAAAGCACCAGGAGCAACTGCATTGACTTGCTCTTTTAAACCGTGAATGCCTCCAATTTTTTCAGAAGTAACGACTAAAACTGCTAAAATAATACAGCCAGTCATTGCAATAACAAACTGAACAGCATCGGTAACGGCAACGCCCATTAAACCAGAAACAGAAGTATAAACTGCTACAAATGCCATAGCAAGTGCAGTATAAAAAAGTGCTTTTTCTGGTGATAAATCGAAAAATACTTGTAGTATAGAAGACATGGCAACATTTACCCAAGCAATAATAATACAGTTGATAAATACACCTAAATAAATGGCTTTGAAACCTCGTAATAACTGAGCAGGTTTTCCATGGTATCTGAGTTCGATTAGTTCGACTTCGGTCAATACGCCACTTCTACGCCAAAGATTAGCAAAAAAGAAAGTTGTTAGCATACCACCTGCAAGAAAACTCCACCAAATCCAGTTGCCAGAAATACCATTATTACCTACAATTTCAGCAACTGCCAAAGGTGTATCTGCAGCGAAAGTAGTAGCTACCATAGACACGCCAGCAAGTAACCAGCCCATGCTTCTACCACCTAAGAAAAACTCTTCGGTATTTTTTCCAGCTTGTTTGGCATATTTTAATCCTACGAAAAGATATAATAAAAAAGAACTGGCAATGATAATCCAATCGATGAGTGCTAAATGCATAGGTTTATTTTTTGTAAAGATAAATTTTTATACCTTATTTTTGACTATTCTATAATTTGAGAACTAAAAAACATGAAAAGATATTTAATAAAAAACGGACAAGTAGTAAACGAAGGAAAAATTATACAGCAAGATATATTAATTGAAGACCAAATTATTAGTAAAATTGATAGTGATATTTCACACGATACTGCTACTATAATTGATGCTCAGAATCAATATGTCATTCCTGGAATTATTGACGACCAAGTGCATTTTAGAGAACCTGGTTTAACTCATAAAGCACATATTTATAACGAAGCCAAAGCAGCAGTAGCTGGTGGCACAACTTCTTTTATGGAAATGCCAAACACTAAACCTCCTGCTTTAACTCAACAACTACTAGAAGATAAGTACCAAATTGGCAAAAATACATCACTGGCTAATTACTCATTTTTTATGGGTGTTAGTAATGACAATTACGATGAAGTGATGCGTACTTCGACCAAAGAAGTTTGTGGTATTAAAATTTTTATGGGTTCTTCTACTGGTAATATGTTGGTAGATAATGAACACACACTAAGCAAAATTTTTGCTAATACACCAATGCTTATTGCTACACATTGCGAAAATGAAAACAGAGTAAAAGAAAGAAATGCTTATTACCAACAAAAATTAGGTGATAGTGCTACAGCAGCAATTCATCCAATTATAAGAGATGATGAAGCGTGTTATTTATCTTCTTCTTTTGCTGTTGATTTAGCCAAGAAACATCAAACAAGACTGCACATTTTGCATATTTCTACTGAAAAAGAATTGGCTTTGTTTGATAATGCACTTTCTTTGAGTGATAAAAAAATTACTTCTGAAGTATGTGTACATCATTTGTATTTTAATGCTAATGATTATGCACAATATGGCAATCTCATTAAATGTAATCCTGCCATAAAATCAAAAGAAAATCAAGATGCATTATTGAAAGCGTTATTAGATAATCGATTAGATATTATAGCAACTGACCATGCTCCACATACTTGGGAAGAAAAACAACAGTACTATTGGCAAGCTCCATCTGGTGTTCCTTTGGTACAACATAGTTTAAATATTATGTTAGATTTTTATCATCGTGGATTAATAAGTTTGGAAAAAATTGTAGAAAAGATGAGCCATGCTCCTGCTCAATGTTTTAAAATTAACAATAGAGGTTATTTAAGAGCAGGTTATTTCGCAGATATTGCTATCGTAGATATTAATCAATTGTGGCAAGTAAATAAAGACAATATTTTATACCAATGTGCTTGGTCGCCTTTTGAAAATCAGACTATAAAAGGAAAAGTAAATTATACTTTTGTAAGTGGACACTTAGCTTATAATAATGGTATTTTTGATGAAAGCCAAAAAGGATTGCAATTGTCATTTAATCGTTAAATATTTTACGATGTTATATTCTAAACTTGTCTCAGAATCTACATAGTTAACCTTTTTAAAGAAGATGCTGAAATAAATTCAGCATGTAGAGGTGATATGCAATTAAAGATTTTTAAGGCATCAATAGAATTTAATATTTTACGATGAATTTACATTAGAGCATTATAGTTTTATAAAATAAAATACTATCTTTGCACTCGCTTTACCTGAAAGTAGGTAAAACTTATTGATTATAAATAAAGTAGAAGTCATGCCAAAGAAAAAGACAAACTCTAGTGCAAAGAAAAGATTTAAAGTTACCGGAAGTGGTAAAATAAAAAGAAATAAAGCTTATAAGAGACATATCTTAACGAAGAAGACTAAAAAGCAAAAGAAAAGATTAACCCATTCAGGCCTAGTGCATACGGCTGATATGGACAACGCCAAAAGATTATTGGTGTTGAATTAAATTGTTAAACAATAAAAATAGAAAGTTATGCCACGGTCAACCAATGCAGTTGCTGCAAAAGCAAGAAAGAAAAAAGTATTAAAACAAGCCAAAGGGTATTTTGGCAGAAGAAAAAATGTATGGACAGTAGCCAAAAATGCTGTTGAAAAAGGTTTAGGTTATGCTTATACAGGCAGAAAACTTAAAAAAAGAGATTTTAGAAGTTTATGGATTACCAGAATTAATGCTGCTGCAAGATTGCATGGTATGTCGTATTCTGTATTGATGAACAAGCTAAAAGTAGCTGGAGTAGAATTAAATAGAAAAGCATTAGCTGATATTGCTTTAAATGATCCTGCTGCTTTCGAAGCAATCGTAAATCAAGTGAAATAGTAATCATTTATATTACATCATACAAAATGCTTTCCTTTTCGGAAAGCATTTTTGTTTCTAATCGTATCTATTACATAAAAAAGTAAATACTAATTAAAAATTCCTACCAATCCCAATCACTCAAAAAAAGTCATTTATACTAGAATAAATTAATTTTCACTTTTTCTTGGAAATATCATCACCAATAAATACTTTTATACCATGATAAATTTTCAAATAATGTGTTGTTGTTGTAGCCAAACTATAGAAGGTTTATCATAAAGTATAAATACAAAAAAATGATTTGATATAACCTTCCTACAAAACGGAAGGTTTTTTTATATAAAAATAAAAACAATAAATATGAGCAACTTAAAATTTGAAACACTACAATTACACGCAGGACAAGTTCCTGATCCAACTACTGGTTCTCGTGCAGTGCCAATCTATCAAACATCTTCTTATGTGTTTAATGATACCGACCATGCTGCTAATCTATTCGGATTAAAAGAATTTGGCAATATCTATACTAGAATCATGAATCCAACTACCGATGTCTTTGAAAAAAGAATTGCTGCTTTAGAAGGTGGCGTAGCTGCTTTAGCAACAGCTTCTGGACAATCGGCTCAGTTTTTAGCTTTAAACAATATTTTACAAGCAGGCGAAAACTTTGTATCTACTTCTTTCTTATATGGTGGTACTTACAATCAGTTTAAAGTAGCTTTTAAACGATTAGGCGTAGAAGCAAGATTTGCAAATGGCGATGATGCAGATGCTTTCGAAGCTTTGATTGATGAAAACACCAAAGCATTTTATTTAGAAAGCTTAGGCAATCCAAGAGGTAATGTTCCAAATTGGGAAAAATTCAAAGCATTGTCTGAAAAATATGATATTCCTATTATTGTAGATAATACTTTTTGTGCTGGTGGATATATGTTTCAACCATTAAAACACGGTGCTCATATTGTAGTAGAATCTGCTACAAAATGGATTGGTGGACATGGTACTTCTATTGGTGGAATTATTGTTGATGGTGGTAATTACAATTGGGGAAATGGTAAATATCCACAGTTTTCTGAACCATCTGAAGGTTATCATGGGTTAAACTTTTGGGAAGTATTTGGCAGCAATGGTCCTTTTGGCAATATTGCATTTATCATTAGAGCAAGAGTAGAAGGACTTAGAGATTTTGGAAATGCTATTAGTCCGTTTAATTCTTTCTTATTACTACAAGGCGTTGAAACGCTATCTTTAAGAGTAGATAGACACAATGAAAATGCATTAGCATTGGCTCAATGGTTAAGCAATCATCCAAAAGTAGAAAAAGTAAACTACACAGGTTTAGTAGATAGTCCTTATCACGAATTGGCTAAAAAATACTTACAACATGGCTTTGGTTCTGTATTTACTTTTAATATTAAAGGTGGATATGAAGCTGCTAAATCATTCATCAATCATTTACAATTAATTAGTCACTTAGCTAATGTTGGCGATGCTAAAACACTCGCTATTCATTCAGCATCTACTACACATCAACAATTAACCGATGAAGAACAATTGACCAGTGGTGTAGAAAAATCTGCAATTAGAATTTCTGTAGGTATTGAAAATATTGAAGATATTAAAAACGATATAGAACAAGCTTTAAATAGTATTTAATTGGAACCAAAAATTTTAACCATCAATGAGCCACTGATTACAGAATCTGGCTACGAGTTTAAGCAGTTGGCATTGGCATATCATACCTTTGGAAAACTCAATGAAGATAAATCTAATGTAGTATGGATATGTCATGCTTTTTCTGCTAATTCCAATCCAACAGAATGGTGGCCAGGTATGGTTGGCGATGGATTGTTTTTAAATCCAGAAAAATATTTTATTGTATGTGCTAATATGTTGGGTTCTTGCTATGGTTCTACAGGACCATTAAGTATAAATCCAAATACCAATGAACCATATTACTTAGATTTTCCTATTGTAACGGTTAGAGATATGGTACATTCTTTAATGAAATTGCGAACACATCTTGGTATTGATAAAATTCATTTTGCTTGTGGATTTTCTATGGGTGGACAACAATTATTGGAATGGGTGATTGAAGAACCGAATATCTTTGATCATATTTTATTAGGAGCTACAAACATTCAGCACTCACCTTGGGGAATTGCCTTTAATGAAAGTCAGCGAATGGCAATAGAAGCAGATGCTTCGTTTTTTGACAATCGACCAGATGGTGGATTAAATGGTATGAAAGCTGCCAGAAGTGTAGGACTCATCTCCTATCGAAACTATGTGGCTTATAATAAAACACAGGCCGATGATGATAATAGCAAATTAGAAGATTTCAATGCTTGTTCTTATCAACGATATCAAGGCGAAAAATTAGCTAAGCGATTTAATGCTTATTCGTATTGGTATTTAAGTAAAGCCATGGATAATCATAACATTACAAGAAGTAGAGGTACAGCATTAGAAGTATTAGAACGCGTAAAATGCAAAACACTAGTATTAGGTATTGAGTCAGATTATTTATTTCCACTAGAAGAACAAAGATTACTAGCAACACTTATACCACACAGTCAGTTTGTAGTTATCGACTCACCTTACGGACACGATGGATTTTTAATAGAAAGCGAACAAATAAGTAAAATACTATCTGTATTTTTAGATTAAGGTTGTAGAAAAGAATAGCTATTAACTTAAATCTATTGTTAGCATTCTGAAGTTGGAGATTGCCACAATTTTATTCATGCTTCACAAAATCTTGCAATAGACGGTTTTATTAAATTACATTTTACTTAGAGCAACTCTTTACCACCAACTGCCTATACTGAATGAGGAAACGAACAAAGTATCTCCTAAATCAAAAAACACTTTACTTAATAAACTGCCACCCTTCCGTAATTTTGAGGAACAAAAAATATACGGAATCTAAAATGATTGAGTTGTCTTCAGTATAGTATGAAGTTATCTTCAGTATGGTATGAAGTCATCTTCAGTATAGTATGAAGTCATCTTCAGTATAGTATGAAGTCATCTTCAGTATAGTATGAAGTCATCTTCAGTATAGTATGAAGCATCTTCAGTATAGCATGAAGCATCTTCAGTATAGTATGAAGTCATCTTCAGTATAGTATGAAGCCATCTTCAGTATAGTATGAAGCCATCTTCAGTATAGTATGAAGTCATCTTCATGCTATATTTCTACCAAAGCATATTGCGTATTCTAAGTATTTCCCACTAATAAAGTAGCAAACAGGCAATGGAATATATTTAAAATACGCAAAAACATATCTTTTATATAGTATTGAGAATAAAAACATTATAAACAAAAAATATTTTTAGCAAAAAAATATACGCAAGTTATTTTATTGCGTATATTTGGGTGATGTGCAAAAGTCTCCGCTACCGCTGCGTCTTTTGCACATCGTAGGGCGGATTACATCCGCTGATGCGTCGAACGGTCTTCGCTGTCGCTACGACCTTCAACACATCAGCGGATTTGCAAAATCCTTTCGCTTTGTGTAACTTCGTTACACGCTTCAGGACTTCGCAAATCCGCCCTACGTTACCACCAATTTTTATGACGACAGACCTGACCAAAAAAGAACTGACTGACTTTGCCAATAAAGTAAAGACGGTGACATTAAAAAACGACTTTATTAAAGTTGGTTCCTTTCTATTAAAATCAAAGCGGACAATGTCAGGACTGTTTTCAAACTTTTCTGGCAAAGACCTTTTCGACTTTAAGCTTCAATTTCAAGTGGTAATAAATGGACAAACACTTTTGTTTTATATTCAGCTTTATGAAAACATAACAAGTTCTGGTAATAAACATTTCAGACTTGCCAGTTATGTTGAATCTAATTCAGGTACAGGAATGATTTTTACAATAAATTTATCACGACATAAAGACGAGTCAAGTCAACTTTCACTAACTTCCAAATTGACATTTACTCAGCAACTGGACGGACATAAAGATCTTGCGATTTCACATCGTAAATTAAAACAGTATTTATTTGCCGAAATTCTCAATAATCTTGGTTACGACATTACTGACAACAATGACATTTTATTTGGAATATTTGATTTGAAAACTAACGAGTTTTTAACTACTTCAGCCGAAAAGTTTCTCAATGATTTTTTAGTTGTCTCAATTTTAAAAGGACATTTTATGGCTAATAAGGGATATGAAATTGAGTTGTTCCCCTCCTTCAAAAATATCAGTTCAGAATTCAAATCATTAGAAACTAATATTGAGACGACAAAAGAGTTGCCAAGTGTAATTAAAGACCAACGTGCAAAAAGAGCTATTCCTCTTTCATTACGTTTTAAAGTCCTTCATCGGGACAAATCTACTTGTTTAATATGTGGTAAAACTCCCAAGGACGGAATAAAATTACATATCGACCACATTACTCCTCACTCAAAAGGTGGCTTGACAGTTTTTAATAATTTGCGGACATTATGCAATGAGTGTAACATTGGACGAAGTAATAAATATGCAGACTAAAAAACTGGTGGTAACAAAAAATTTGTGTTATGGTTGGTAGATTTGGAAAATATTCGTAATTTTATAAATTAATAGTTCTGTTGTAAGTTAAGTTCGTCTTGCTCACGCAACCACAACACAAATTTTTAGCCGTTGCCCATAATACAAACCAACATTGAGAATAATAGCATAAAATGGAATTTAAGAAGTTCAATTCAATAGAAAACTCATATCAAAAAGAGTTTATACAATCAATTTTTGACGGAGGATTTGCCGAAATAGATTACATTGTTCAGGAAAAAACTCATGGTGCGAATTTGAGCTTTATTACCAACGGGAAAGAAGTAACTTCAGCAAAACGAACCGAAATGATAGCTGATGACGAAAATTTCTACAATTCGAAGTCCGTTCTAGAAATATATAAGAGCAAGGTCATTGAACTATTCCAAAACCTTTCGAAAGGTTTTGAATTAAATACTCTGACCGTTTTTGGCGAATTAATTGGTGGTGGTTACCCTCACAAAGATGTGCCGATTAGCAAAGATGCTAAATTGGTGCAGAGAGGAATTTATTACAACCCAGAAAATGAGTTTTTCGCATTTGACATACTAATAAATGGCGAGGAATATCTTGATGTACAAAAGACAAATGAACTTTTTGAAAAATTTGGATTTATTTACGCAGATACTCTTTTTAAAGGCAGTTTAAACGAATGCTTGGAATATCCAAATAGATTTAAAAGTACTTTACCTGCTAAATTTGGGTTACCAGAAATTGACGGCAACATTTGCGAAGGTGTTGTTATTCGACCTGTAAGACCTTTGTTCTTTAATAGTGGTTCGAGAATACTAATCAAGAACAAAAACGAGGATTGGTCTGAAAACAATAACTATATCGACAAAGATATATTGCGACAGATTTTGCACGATGACGAAGAGTTGAGCGAAGAGGCGGAAAATCTTTGCCAAGAGGCTTACAAGTACATTTCTGCAAATCGACTGAATAATGTGATTAGTAAAATTGGCGAAGTGAACCCAAAAAAAGACTATGGACGAATATTAGGAATGTTCAACAAGGATATTCTAACAGACTTTCTCAAAGAAAACCGAGCTGAATATGACGCATTGGAAAAACACGAAAGTAAAGCCGTGAATAAATTTGTAAACAAGCACGCAAGCCATTTATTAACTGAATATTTTACATAAAAGTACTACAGGCAACAATGGTGACCGTTGCACAACTGGGTAAAAAATGCTAAAAATTATAAGTATGAGACCGTTGCAAAAGGTGAAATTTTTGTTTTTTATTTATTATATTCATTAGTTTATATTTGTTATATTTTAATTTGTTTGTTTTATTGGCTTATTTTGTTATTTTTTATCTTTTTTGATTGATTTTTGTTTGTTTAGTACTCTTTTTTTTTACTTTTCTTCGCTTTTTTATGCTTTGGACATAAGTATCCCTGGACTTCTGTATAAATTATATGCTATGGCTTCCATTATGTTTTGTGTGTGCATCTTGGCTATGCCTCTGTATCTTGCTATACCGCCGTTAAACCATCTTTTTATACTGCCAAAAGTGCGTTCTATTTTATATCTGGTTTTGCTTATTAGTTTGTTATAATCTGTTTGGGCTTGTGTTAATGCTTTATTTTTAGTTGCTTTTTTTAATATGTTATTTTTTAATCCTAATGTCTTTAACAATTCATTATTCTTCTCTGATTGATAACCTTTGTCTGCTTTTACTGCTATGTCTTTTGGTAAGTCTGCTGTTTTTAATACCGTTTCTAGATTACTAATTTCATTTACACTTGCTTTGGTGGTTAATACGCCTAATACTAATCCTTCGTTGTCTGTTACATAGTGTTTCTTATAGCCATATTTTAGTTGTTTGCCTCTCTTTATCCATGCTGCTTCTATGTCTACACTTGTACTGTATTTTTTTTCTACCGTCTTTGTTGGTACTTCTTGTGATTGCTCTTGTTGTTGTTGTTGTGCTTCAAGCTCATAATTACTTTTTCCTTTGGGTTTTAATGGTGTTTCTACTATACTGGCATCTACTATAGCTCCTGTCTTTACTAGTATTTGATGTTGTTCTAATTGTTTGTTTATGCTTTTTAATAATTCATCATATGCTCCTGCTCCTGTCATTGCTGTTCTAAATCTGCTTATGGTACTATGGTCTGGTGAGGTTTGGTCTATGGTTAATTCTAAGAAAGAACTAAAGGAGAGGCTGTCATTTATTCTGTCTTCTACTTCGTAATCACTTAGTCCGTACCATGTTTGTAGTAAACAGATTTTGAATAATAACAATCCATCATAACTTGGCTTGCCTGTTGCACTTGTGCCTTTGGTGTAATACTTATCTATTACTGTACTAATTTGTTGCCAATCTATTAACTGGTTAATTTGTGTAAAGAAAACTTGTTTAACTTTCTTTACGCGTGTATCGCATATACTGTCTGCTAATGTGAGTGGCTTATTTATTTTCATAACTCTAATATACTAAATTATAGTATAACTACTAGCATTATTCTATATTATTTTTTATCACTGCCTTGCAACGGTCTTAGTATACAGCATTACATATACTTATTTATATAAATTATATTTTGGGCATAATACTGAAAAATAGTTGGTGTATTGTATCAAGAGTACTATAAATAAAGGTTAAACTAGATATTTTATGAAATGTATTTCATAAAATATTTTCTTTGTTAAAAAATGGCAAAAAAAAGCGATGTTGGAGCTGTAGTAGTTTAGATGTAATATGCTGGGGCAAACAACAAAACAAGCAAAGATTTAAGTGTAAAAACTGTGGCATATTATTCACAAGGAATAGACCAGAACAAAAAATAAAGAACCGATTCATATGGTTCAAGAAATGGATAATAGAAAGACAAACCTACAACACATTATGTAGAGATAGTGGTTATTCAAAAGACACCTTACAAAGAACCTTTTATAAAATTTTAGAGCGTTCGCCCACGGTTAAAATCATAAAAAGAGAACAAGTTAATCTTAGAGTGGACGGTACTTATTTTGCACAGTTCTGTTTAATAGCTTATCAAGATAATCTTGATGGCTATACACAACTTATCCGTTTTTCAGATGGAGAGCATTTTGAAGAGATTAAGGAAGATTTAAGTAATTTAATACACTTAGGCATTAAATTAGAAAGTATTACCTCAGATGGTGCTAAAAGTATATTAAAAGCAATTAAACATACTGACAGTAATATAGTTATACAAAGATGCTTGGTACATATTCAACGAATGTGCTTACTATGGCTTACTAAATACCCTAAACACATAGCAGGACAAGAACTTAGAAAACATATTTTGCTATTACTCAAAATAGAAACACAGAATGATAAAATATGGTGGACAAGAGAGTTAAAGCTATGGTATGAAAGACACAAAGACTATCTTAATGAAAAGACTATTAACTTAGAAACTAGAAGGTATTGGTATACTCATAAACTACTAAGAAGATCCTACTTCTCAATAAAAAGAGCATTGCCTAATATGTTTCACTATTTAGAAAATCCAAAAATACCAAGAACAACAAATGGAATTGAAGGTTATTTTAGCCATCTAAAAAATCATCTTGATTTGCACAGAGGTTTGACTTTAAAAAATAGAATAAATTTCATCAAATGGTATGTGTATTTATCTAATGAAAAATAGAGTTTTTTTAGCCATCAAGTATACCAAAAAATGAAAAAGGTTGATAGTTATCTATCAACCCATTTTTTGTATATACATTAATCCTATTGCTAAAAAGTTGGTCTCCACCAGTGCTTTTATCCTCTTCAGATTAACTGGAGAAAGCTAAACATTATTTTTGTCAAATGCACCAACTATTTTTCAGTACATTACCATATTTTGGCTTTGGTATTTTTGTGTAGTACTTGGTATAGTTTACGGTAGCATCTCACCCATCAGAGTTCTCTATCGAGTAACTCTGATGGAAATTATTTTCTGTGCTGTTGGAAGTTTCCTTCCAACAGATTCCTATGTTCTATTAACAGTATTTATAAATTGTCGGGAGAAAACTCCCGACAGCACAAATTGCCACAATTTTGTTCCTACTTCTCAAAATTTCGCAATGGACGGTTTATTATTATTTATTTAGAATAAACAATTAAATCAAATTTACTTTCGTCTACACCAAAAAGTTAAATAGAATTGGGTCTTCGTTTAAGTTAGTAAAGTCTACATTGTATTTTTTCATTCTGTCAACTAAACCATTATAATCTTCTTTGTTCTTCAATTCTACACCAACCAATGCTGGTCCACTTTCTTTGGTGTTCTTCTTCGTATATTCAAACAAAGTAATATCGTCATTTGGTCCTAGTACTTTATTTACAAACTGTTTTAATGCTCCAGAGCGTTGCGGAAATTTGATGATGAAATAGTGCTTCAATCCTTCATACAATAAAGACTTCTCTTTAATTTCTGGCATTCTCTCAATATCGTTATTGCCTCCACTAATTACACAAACTATGGTTTTACCTTTAATTTCGTCTTTAATTAAATCGAGTGCAGCAACAGACAATGCTCCTGCTGGTTCTGCAATAATGGCATCTCTATTATACAGTTGTAAAATAGTAGTACAAACTTTGCCTTCTGGAACTAATACTACTTCTTTTAATTTATTTTTTAGTAAACTAAAACTTAAGTCACCGACTTCTTTTACAGCTGCACCATCAACAAATTTATCTATATGTTTTAATTTTATTAATTTATTTTTTTGAATTGATTCGTACATTGCTGGTGCACCTAAAGGTTCTGCACCATAAATAGTTGTATTTGGTGCATACTTTTCTAAATAAGTCATCATACCACTGGCTAAACCACCACCACCAATTGGCACTACTACAGCATCTACTTTCTTTTTGCCTAACTGTTGTAACATTTCTAAAGCAACAGTTCCTTGTCCTTCCATAATCAAAGCATGATTAAATGGTGGCACAAGTGTAGCATTATTTTTTTGAGCCATTTTATCTGCAAAACTTTTAGCATCATCGTAAGTATCGCCAAAAAGTTCTACGGTAATAAACTCCTTTCCTATTCGTTGTACAGCACTTACTTTTTGTTTTGGCGTAGTCATTGGCATTACTACAGTTCCTTTTATCTTTAGTAAGTAACACGAATAAGCAAAACCTTGTGCATGATTGCCTGCACTAGCACAAATAACACCATTCTTTTTTTGTGCTTTATTTAATCTACAAATAAAATTATAAGCACCTCTAATTTTATACGAACGAACTATTTGTAAATCTTCTCTCTTTACATATATATTAGCATCATATAACTCTGATAGATTTTTATTAAATTGCAATGGCGTTGGTTCTATTATTCCATTTAATTTTAGTGCTGCATCTTCTATTCCTTCAATAGTTGGAACTAACTTAGACATACTTATATTAGATTAAATTGTTTAAAATGATGTATGGTGTGTTTGTACTGAAACAGCATCCATTCTTTGGTATTTAGTTTTCCGAAAAAAGGATGATTGGCTGTTGTAAAATCTGTTGCTTGTATGGTCGATAAAAATAAATGTATTGTACTGATTAATGCTTCTTTGGCTTCATCTATAGTATTTGTTTTTAATGGCAATAGTTCTTCTTTTGGTAAAAAAGGTGGTTTGAAATTTTTCATCAAAGGCAATTCGCTATATAAAAAATTCCTTTGTCGTTCTAACTTTTCACCACTTAATAGAATTGGCATTTCGTGTTCTGGTAATACAAATTGAAAAACTAATTGTAAGTGTTCTATCATGTGATGTGCTGTCATAATTCCCCAATCGGCTTGCTCGTTTCCTTCTATTTTATTGATAATATCAATTGCTGTTTGATTAAAGTAATCTTCAAAATTGATATCCATATTTAATATATCTTCTGCCATTATTAGTATTTTTGATTACCTAATTGAAAGTTTAAAGGTATTTTCTTTTTCTGAATATTATCTTCAAAGTTGCAAAAAAATCCTTGTTTAAATTGTGGAACTTTAAATGACATGGTATCATTTTTTATCACTAAGGAATTTTCAGACAGTAAATTATATTGAGCTATTGAATATTCTTTTATTGCTTCATGAAAATTATGGCTATATAAAGCATCTTCTTTCTTAGGAAAGTAGGCATCTAATATTATTATAGAATTACGGATTCCGTATATTTCTCGTTCCTCGAAATTACGGAATGACGAATATTTAGATTTAAATTGCTTTAGTTGCAGAATATCTTTATCGCTATTTAAATATAAACTATATTGATTTAAGTTATTTTGTGCTACTACAGTAGTAATAGTTATTAAAAATAATATAAAAACAACATATTTCATTTATCATGGATTTAAAAAATCACCCGAGTTAATTAATTTTGCATTTTTAGGTAAATCCCAATTATAAAAATACGCCCAGCACATTACATTTTGTTTAGTAGATATTATCTCTACTAACTCTCTTTTGTATTCAAAAGGTTTCAAACCAATATCAATTCCTTCGTATTCATCTAGTTTTTTAAATACTTCATCTTGATTGTGAATCATAAAAATATCGCCATAAACTACATGCGATTTATCGTTGGTTTTAATTAATCCAGGATACCAATTAATCGTATATATTTGAGCACCAACTAGTTTTCCTAAATCAACGAGTGTACTATTTTCTGCTAAGTACTTCGCTATGCCATCATCTCTTTTTGCTCTAAGTGTGCCGTAGGTAAATAAGTATTCAGACATAATGCTAAAATATAAATTTAGTCAATTAAATTACACATTAAATGCTATAATTTTTTAATATCATAACACTAGTTTTACGAGCAAGTTCTATTTCTGAAATAATATTACTTATCTTTATAAAGATGAAGTTGGAAACAAAAAAAGAAATTGCTAATACGATTACTCATGGTATTCCGTTGATTGCCTTTTTGGTGATGATTCCGATTTTAATTGTGAAAGCAGTTAATCATCAATTCATCAATTGGAAATTGGTTGGTATTAGTTTGTTTGCATTTGGTTTGTTTAGTGTTTATACTTCATCTACTTTTTATCATGCTATTTTTCATGTGAAGACGAAAAGAATTTTACGCATTTTTGACCATATTAGCATTTACTTTTTAATTGCAGGAAGTTATTCTGCTTTTATGTTTTTGTTTTTTCCTAATCGCATTTCCTTTCCGTTCTTAATTGTATTGTGGTCGATTGTAGCACTTGGCATCATTAAAAAAATATTTTTAACAGGAAAATACGATACGCTGTCTACGCTTTTGTATATTTTTTTAGGATGTATGGGCTTATTTTTAGCAAAGCATATGTTTACTTATGTGCCTAATGTTTCGCTTTGGTTGATTTTTATCGGTGGATTTTCATACTTATTTGGTGTGATTTTTTACGCATGGAAAGGTTATAGATATCATCATGCAGTTTGGCATGTGTTTGTTTTTATAGGTAGTTTAAGTCACTTTTTTGGTGTATATTTAGGTATAAATGCTTGATAAAAAAGACGAACAACAGTTTTCTATTCTGAAACAGTTTAAGAGTTTTAAATATGCTTTTGATGGTTTTAAAAGCATTATAAAGACAGAACACAATTTTAGAATACAAGTTGTTTCTGCGATAGTGGTTATCATTTTTTCGATAATATTTAGAATTAGTGGTTTTGAATGGTGCTTGGTCTTTTTTTGTATTGCACTAGTAATGATTACCGAAATACTCAATACTGCTATTGAAAAAACCTGTGATAAAATTTCGGTTACTTACGATGCTGATATTAAATACATTAAAGACATTGCAGCATTGGCTGTTGTATTAGCCACTTTTACTGCATTAATTATTGCACTTGTAATATTTGTTCCGAAGATAGTAGTGCTTTTATTGTAATTGCAACTGACTAGTAATTAACTCAATCAATTGATCTATTTCTTGTGTAGTGTTATAACTGTGTAGTACAATTCTAATTCTTGGTTCGTTTTGTGCTACTGTTGGATAAACAATGGCTCTACAATCTAAACCTTGTGCTTGTAAAAATGAAGCTGTTTTTTTTGTTGCTTCGACAGAATTAAACATGAATAGAAAAATTGGACCAATGCCTTTTATGTTTTTTACTACATTTTGTGTTTTGATTTTTTCTTTAAAGTAATTAATTAAACAATTCAACTTAATCAATTGATTTTTATTTTGTTGCAAAAAATTATAACTATGTTTCACGCTCAAAAAATCTAGCAATAAAGGTGCTGTTGAATAGATAAATGGCTTTGCAAAATTGATTAAGTAGTCTTGTAAATCTTGGCTTCCTGCTACTGCTGCACCATGACTTCCTAATGCTTTTCCATAAGTATATACTCTAGCAAAGCAATCTTGCTCTACACCTTGTTCATTTGCTAAACCTCTGCCCTTTTCGCCAAATAAACCTATGCTGTGTGCTTCATCAATAATTAAGTTCGCTTGATATTGTTTACAAAGCTGAGCAATAGTTTTTAAGTCAGCAATATCGCCATCCATAGAATACATTGTTTCTACTATAACAAATACAACACCATTGGTTTTTACTTGAAGTAATTGTTCACTTAAATCATTTAAGTTATTGTGTTTAAATGGAATTAAAGTTGCTTTACTCAATTGCATTCCAACATGAATAGATGCATGCACTTTTTCATCGTAAATGATAATGTCTTCTTTTCTTGCAACTGTGCTAATTAACCCAACATTGGCATTGTAACCAGAATTAAAAAACAAGGCAGCTTCTGCATAATGAAAATTGGCAATTTGCTGTTCTAATGCTTCTATAATTGTATGATTGCCATTGAGTAAACGAGAACCAGTTGAACCAATTTGTTGTAGTAATTTTACATCTTGCTCCATTTGTTGTTTTATCCAAGCTGATTTAGCAAAACCTAGATAGTCGTTTGAAGAAAAATCTACTAGCGTATTACTTGAAGTTAACTTTCTAAATAATTGATTTTCTTTCCGTTGTTCTAAATAATATTGTATTCTTTGGTTGATGTTCATTGCTTGGTTTTTGCTATTTCTGTTGGTGAAGACACCGAATGTCAATTGAAAACACTTGACATGGCTGTTTCCAAAATTTCGTTAATCAGCTAATCTATTTTCAACCTCCATGCTTTGATGTAAAATTCTAATAATTTCTACTTCATTCTGCTTCTCATTGATTTTATAAAAGATAAAATGCGATTTTATTCGACTCTTTAAATATCCTTTTCTTATATCACTACAATCTTTTCCGTAATATGGTTGCTTGGCAATATATTCTATTTCATCTATTATCAAATCAAGATATCGTTCTGCTTGTTCTAATGACCAATTTTCAAAAGTATAGTGCCAAATATTTTCAATATCCTGCTTTGCTTCGTTGCTTATTTTATAATTCATTTTTCAGCAACATATTTTTGATGAAGCTCTTTACGAAAATTTTCTCGATTAAATTCTTTTACAAAACCTGACTGCTCTCCTTTTTTTAGTTCGTTTATTAATTCTGTTTTTTTCGTTTCTTCGAACTCAAATAATCTTAGCGCAGTTCGTATAACTTCGCTTGCAGAAGAAAACTTTCCACTTTTAACTTGTTCATTTATGAGATTGTCAAAATAATCACCTAATAAAATGGATGTATTTTTAGCCATTACTTTACATTTAATCCAAAAATACCAAGTTTTGGTATAAAACGCAACTTTTTCTTAGATTTTGTTGGATTTTATGCTTGATTTTTATTTGTTATAGATTTCGGTTGGTGAGGACAAAAACCGATAAGTGAAATAGTCGTTTGATAAAAAATCTACTAGAGCATTACTTGAAGTTAACTTTCTAAATAATTGATTTTCTTTCCGTTGTTTTAAATAATATTATATACTTTGGTTGATGTTCATTGCTTGGTTTATTTGTCATCAAATAACTCTGCTGGATTTATTTTAAACTGCAACATATTTGCTGTAGCTCTTCCATTGTCTCCTCCTTTTCTTTGCATAGTAATTCTACCAATTTTGATATTTCCTTGTTTTGTAATTTCTATATTTCCGTTGCCAAAATGATTTAAACAAAAATTCATAGGTCTTAAAATCCATCTTGGATTTTCTTTAACTTTTTGAGCAACTAGCATCCATTCTGCAGAAAATTGACCTCTACCTTTTAAAATATCAGATACGATTAAAGATTTATTGCTATTTAACCAATTGAGTATATCTTCTTGTTCTTCTGAAGTAAACTCATTAATAAACATTCTTCGATTATCTTTTGGATATGAAATATTAGGTTTAGTTTCTCCAGTATATAATTTTAGTAAATTAGCTATTTCAATAGGTATATTCCACATTTCTATATACTTATCTACCCATCTTTTATCTATTTGATTAAAGCCATTGAGATTGCTTACTAACTTTACTTGTATATTTTGGACATCAATTGCTTCTTTAAGTTTAATCGTAATTTGAACTTGTACATCTGTTTTATATCCGCTTAATTTAATTGCTTTTACATACTCTATCTCTTCTAAGACATATTCCATTATTAAAAGCCACTGTTGAGCATCTTTATCCTTTTGCCAATTATTAAACTTAAATACAATATCATCTTCATTTGCAAAACCATTTTTTGCTGTTTTAGAACCTTTTAGTTGTTCTTTACGCATATTCTACTTTTTTAATATTCGGCTGCACTTCATCTGCTTTCAATATTTTGCTTATTTCTACAAGAATATACTGTAAAACATTTATAGAAACACTATTTCCAAATTGTTTATATGCTTGTGTATTTGAAGAATTAATAATAAAATTTTCTGGAAATCCTTGTAACCTAGCACATTCTCTTGGTGATAACTTTCTAATTTTGTCTTCAATTAAATACAAACCAGTTTTAGCACCAATACCTCCACCATAAGCAGATAGCGTAATAGCATGACCCAAAGTATGATAAATCCGTTCGCCTTGTCCACCTTTATTTACTTTTCCGATTTGAATAGGTTTATTCACTAACGCTTTATCTTCAAAAAGTGAGTTTGTTATTGCATACTTTTTATAAATTTCAATATCGTTTCTTTCAATTATTTTGGCATTTATTGGTTTATCCTCTAAAATATCTTCTAAACAAACTTGTAGATTTGGTGGAATAGGGAATTTAAAGTTGCTTGAATTAATTGAATTATGGAATCCTACAATATAAACCCTTTCTCTATTTTGTGGAAGTCCAAAATTACTAGTATTTAATACTTTTAAAAATACATTATAATCTAAACTTTCTAGTGTATTTTTTATTGTTTTTAATGTTTTACCTGAATTGTGCTTGACTAAATTTTTTACATTTTCTAAAAATAAAACTTTAGGTTGGTGATAATTTACAATTCTTGCTATATCAAAAAATAGAGTACCTCGTGTATCTTCAAAACCTTTTTGTTTTCCAGAAATTGAAAATGCTTGACATGGAAACCCAGCACATAAAATATCATGTGTTGGAATATCTTGTTCTACTATTTTAGTAATATTTCCAAATGGTTTAAAATTAAAATTTTCTTGATAGGTTTTAGCTGCATATTTATCCCATTCCGAAGCAAAAACGCAAGTAGCACCAAAAGCATCTAAAGCCAAATGAAATCCACCGATACCTGCAAATAGGTCAATAAATTTATAGTTTTTAAGTGTATTTTTATTGATTGGTATCATTCTATTAATTAAAATTACACCTCTTCTACTACTGGTTCTTCTTTAAATGATGCTCTTGGTTGTAGTCCGAGTATATCAAACATAAGTTGGTCGTCGTTATAATCTGGATTTGGTGTAGTTAAGAGCTTATCTCCTGCAAAAATTGAATTTGCACCAGCCATAAAACACAATGCTTGTTCTGCCATAGACATATCCATTCGTCCAGCAGACAGTCGTACTTGTGTAGTTGGCATAACAATACGAACAGTAGCAATCATTCTAAGCATATCCCAAACTGGTACTTTTTGCATTCCTTCTAATGGCGTTCCTTTTACAGCCACCAAAGCGTTAATTGGCACAGATTCAGGATATTGTTCTAAGTTAGCTAAAGTATGAATCATATTAATTCGTGCATCATCGTTTTCGCCTAAGCCAATAATTCCACCACTACAAACACTAATACCAGCTTTGCGAACATTGCCAATGGTATTTAATCGGTCTTCATAGTTTCTTGTAGTAATGATTTTATCGTAGTTTTCTTCATCTGTATCTAAGTTGTGATTATATGCATATAAGCCAGCTTCTTTTAATCGCTCGGCTTGATTTTCCGTAAGCATTCCCATCGTACAGCAGACTTCTAAACCTAAGTCGTTTACGCCTTTTACCATTTCAATCACTTTGTCAAAATCTCTATTCTCTCTAACTTCTCTCCACGCTGCACCCATGCAAAATCTGGTTGAACCATTATCTTTTGCTTCTTTTGCTTTATCAATTACTGTATTTACATCTAACAATTTGTGAACACCAACACCTGTTTGATATCTTGCTGCTTGTGGACAATAAGCACAATCTTCTGGACAACCACCAGTTTTCACAGATAAAAGCGTACACACTTGCACTTCTCCTACTGTATGATATTGTTGATGAACTGAAGCTGCTTGTAGTATTAATTGCATCAATGGTTGATGATACACTTGCTTGATGTATTCTACATTATTGTTTGAACTGTTATTTATCATATCTCTAAAGTAATTAATGCCAAAATAAGCATTCCGAACATTAGGAAGAAATTTATTTTGAAGTTTTTATTCAAAAATCAATACTGCTTAATATTTAATTAGCACCTACTTTTGTCTTGATACAAAAGTAGCAAAAAATCAAGACTGCAATATCTACCTGTTGGTAGACAGGAATTCTTAACGCTCGAACTGCTTAAAAAAGCTAAAAATCTTGAAACTCACTTTATATTTTTTAATTTGAGATTGCCACATTTTTTCGTTCCTCAAAAATTCGCAAAGACGATGTTGATTTATTTTCACTATAAAAAGTATAATTAATTTTTAGGTCTTTTTATTGGTCTCAAAAATAGTTAAAACTATGCACTTTAGTGCATTTCGCTTTAGCTTCTAAAAATGTTTACTTTTGTAGTATGGAATACCAAAGGGTCAATGGTCATAGCATATCACGGCTTACAGTACATATTGTTTGGGCTACAAAATATAGATATGCAGTATTGGAAGGAGATATAAAAGTAAGGTGTAGAAGTCTTTTGATGCAAATATGTGAAGCAGAAGATATTGTAATATTGAAAGGAGTAGTATCCAAAGATCATATTCATATGCATATAGAATATCGTCCATCACAATCAATAAGTAGCATGGTAAAATTATTGAAAGGACGCAGTTCACGAAAAATACAGATAGAGTTTCCAGAGTTAAAGAAGAGATATTGGGGTCGTCATTTTTGGGCAATAGGTTATGGTTGCTGGAGTACAGGTAATATAACAGATGAAATGGTAAATGAATATTTAGAACATCATAGGAATCCAAATACGAACTCAAATGATAATTTTATAATTGAATAGAGAAGTACTGTCCGAAATAGGACTTTCAGTCCGTAACAAAACTATGGACTTTTAGTCCATAGTGGTTTATTTTTCTTCTACTTTCTTTGAATTGTTCTAAGTATTCTTGTGATTTTTGTTGTAAGATACTATCATTTGTAATTGGTTCTACAATTTTTTGTATCGTATCTTGTATCTGCGTTTTTCCAGTAGCCAATAAAACACTATCTATCTGATGAATAGAATCTTGCACTATTTTTAATAGTTTTTGATACTCGCTTGGATTTTGCTCATAGTAGTTTAGCGTGTAATAAAATGAGGTAGTATCTATATCATAGTGTTTTAAAATATCTAGATAAATACTATCTCTCATAAACGATTTATGCTTAATTAGTTGTGGTTCTGTATTGTATTGTTGAAGATAGGCATAGCTTAAAAAACCATCTAACATAACTTTAACCATGTTTTCTTCTGAAACTTTTTTATTTTTACATGCAATAACGCTTGGCAATAGTAGAATTGCCATTAGCATAATTACTAATTTTTTTATAGATTGAAGCATTATGACAAACATAAAAGCATTAACAGAATTAACCAAATATTGTACTGAAAATAATGTTGATTTGGTTGCAGTTAGTAAAACAAAATCGGTTGGCGATATTCTAACAGCGTATAATCATGGACAAAAAGCTTTTGGCGAAAATAAGGTACAAGAGTTGGTTAGCAAATATGAAGCATTGCCTAAAGATATTCAATGGCATATGATTGGCAATTTACAAAGCAATAAAGTAAAATATATTGCTCCATTTGTGCATTTAATCCATTCTGTAGATAGCTTAAAATTGGCATTAGAAATTAATAAACAAGCTGAAAAAAACAACAGAGTAATTGATGTTTTATTGGAAGTTCATATAGCAGCAGAAACAAATAAAATTGGCTTTAGTGAAGAAGAATTAATGGCTCTTTTAGAAATTAATGCTTTTGATGCACTTAAAAATATTAATATTATTGGTGTGATGGGAATGGCTACTTATACTCAAAGTAAAGTTTTAATAAAAAATGAGTTCAATCATTTAAAATATATTTTTGATGAATTGAAAGCTAATTATTTTACTAATGATGATTTTAAAATTATTTCTATGGGAATGAGTGGTGACTACGAAATTGCTGTTGCTTGTGGTAGCAATATGATTCGTATTGGAAGTACTATTTTTGGTGAGCGAGAAAGAAAAAAGAATAGTTCTGTTCCTATTTAATTTTTTGTTTACTAATAAACAGCTTCTTCTCTTCTGCTTTTTTGTTTAGATAATACATTTTGATGTATGTGTTGTGCTGTTTCTCTTCCACTTCTTAGTGCAGATTCCATAGTTCCAACTGCAATTCCATCTCCTGCAAAAAATACATTATATGCTAATGGTTTTACAAATTCTACTTTATCTAGTATAGGTTGAAATGGCATTGCATATTTTATATGATAAGTCTTAATATGATTCCAATCTTGTACTTGTAAACCAAACCAATTGGCTAATTCAACTTGTACTTTAGTTACCAATTCATCATCATCAAAATCGTGTGGCTTTACAATGTTTACTGCTATAAGATGCTTGCCACTTGGTGCATAATTGCTGTGTAATAATGTAGGTATAAATATGTGATTGACGATACCTTTTCCCTCTCCATTCAATAATACAATTGGTTTAGAAATTGGTGCTTGATTGCTTTCAAAATAAATAGTACTTACATGTGTACTTTCTACAGTTAATGATTTTGTAGGATATAATTTATTAGCACTTAATGTATTAGTAGCTATAACTACGGCTTTTGCTTTAAGGAAATTGCCATTTTCAAAAATAACACCATCTTCGGTTACTTGCTTAATTTTTGATTTTATACGAATTGATGCTGGATTTAATTGCTTACTAATTGCTTCTGCTATGCTACCAATACCATCTTTAGGCAAGGCAATTTGGTCGGCAAACAAAGATTTTAAATATAGCTTTGCAATTTTAGACGACGATTGTAAATTCCAATCAAAGATATTTGCAGCCATCATTGGTCGGAAAAGTGTATTTATGGTTTGTTGCGAAAATCCACTTTTCTTTAAAAACTCATAAGTAGAAGTATCTTTTTCTTTTACTAAAACATTATACGGTGTTGCTTTTAGTTTTACAAATAAGCTAAACATGCGTAATTTATCTTTTAAGTTAGCATTTTTAGCAATTGCTGTTGAAAAAGTATCTATTGTTTTATACAATGGATTCGTATACACATAAAAACTATCTTCATATCGCAATAAATATCCTGGATATAAGTTTTTAAGTTGTAAGTCTTTTAGATTAATAATCTTTTTAAGCTCTGTAGTAGAATGATGGTAATAATGTGTTCCTCTATCTAAAATAAAACCATTTATTTTTTCGCTTTTAGCCCTTCCACCAATAAATGGCGAAGCTTCAAATAGCTTTACATTATAACCTTGTTGCTGTAAATAATAAGCACAGCTTAGTCCAGCATAACCACCACCAACAACTATGACATCTAAGGTTTCCATTGAAAACAAATTTATTAGTTTTCAATGTTAAGTCAAGTTTTAGCATTTTATGAATATATTACCTCTATGTTAATAGCTTAAGGAAAGTATCTTGGCAATTTTGGTGTGGTAATGGTATTGCTATAATTACCCGCTCTATCTTTAATTCTAATATTCATTGTAACGGTATCTCTTATTAATCCTGGTGCAAGCTGATCTCTTAAATCATACTCAGATTCATCATAAATAGAATTAAGTCTAATTTTTATCTCTCCAGAAATATCATCTGTAGTACCATTATATGGAACATTTGGCAAAACAAATGCTTCTGTCAAAGGATTAGTAAATGAATAAACCGTTTCTATAAATAAATTTAAAGTAGGATCATCATTAGTATCTTTTCCGATATCTCCATCTCCATCTGTAAAAGTCAACAACAAGAAACCACTATCATCTACAATATATTCACTGCCTGTGTAATCGAAAGCTTTGAATGCAATTTCTGGAACATCATCATACACTGGTTGTTTAAAGCATGCTGTTGCCAATATTGCTATCAACAATACTATGCTTAAAATTTTTATGTTGCGTATCTTTGTCATGTGATTGATAGTACAAATTTAAAACAAAAAATCATTAATATAGACAGAAATTCGTTTGATGCTGTTGCATTATCACTTTTTAACTATCAGTATCAACATAATTTGGTGTATCAACAGTTTGTAAATTTGTTAAATATTAATATTTATTCGATTAAAACGATTGAGCAAATTCCATTTCTGCCTATTACTTTTTTTAAAAGTCGACAAATTATAGATACTACACAACAAGTATCAACTATATTTGAAAGCAGTGGTACTACACAACAAAATAACAGTCGACATTTTGTAGCAGACACAAATTGGTATCAACAAATTAGTCAACAATTATTTGAAACGCAATTTGGTAAATTAGATGATTGGATTGTTTTGGCATTGCTTCCATCGTATCTAGAAAGAGAAAATAGTTCTTTGGTATTTATGGTTGATTATTTTATCAATCAAACAAAAAACAATATTTCTGGATTTTATTTATACAATTACGATGATTTAAATACGGCTTTGCAAACTGCAAAAAAAGCAAACAAAAAAGTATTGTTGCTTGGTGTAAGTTTTGCTTTATTGGATTTTGCAGAACAGTTTCCGCAAGATTTATCTTTTTGTACGATTATGGAAACTGGTGGTATGAAAGGCAAGCGACCAGAAATGACAAAAGAAGCACTACACCATATTTTAAAAAATGCATTTCATGTTACTCGTATTTATTCTGAATATGGTATGACAGAAATGCTGTCGCAAGCGTATAGTTTTGAAAAAGGTATTTTTAAAACAAGTGCTACTTTAAAAATTTTACTACGCAATATTACTGACCCATTTGAAGTTTATAGCAAAGGAAAAGGTGCTTTTAATGTAATAGATTTAGCCAATATACACAGTTGTAGTTTTATTGCTGTTGATGATATTGGTGCAGTTTTTGAAGACGAATCGTTTACTATTTATGGACGATTACAAGATGCACCAACTCGTGGTTGTAATTTAATGTTGGAAGATTATAGGTGAAGAAATATGCTTTACATTATCAATATATTTAATTAAATTTGTTACAAATGTTTTATAATGGTAGATACAATTTCAATAAATTATCCTGAGTCTTTGGCATTTTCTTTAAAGATGAACAATAAAGAATTTCAGAATGAGATGAAAACTATGTCGTTGATTAAACTTTATGAATTAGGTAAAATCTCTTCAGGTACTGCTTCTGACTTATTAAATATAAGTAGAATTGAATTTATAGAATTATTAGCAAAATATAATGTATCTCAATATCATAAAGGTCTCGAAGATGAACTAATTTCTGATTTTAACAATGCCTAAAATTGTAGTATCTAATACCACGCCAATACTATCTCTACTAAAAATAGATAAACTTGAGTTATTGAAACACTTATATCAATCTTTAACTATTCCATATGCTGTTTATGAAGAAATTGAGTTTGGTAAAGAGAAAATTTACTACAAAGACTTATCAAAAATCGAATGGATTAATATCAAAAAAATAAAAGATAAAAACTCATTGAACTATTTTATTGATCTTGACAAAGGTGAAGCTGAAGTTTTAATTTTATCGAAAGAAATTAATGCTGACTTAGTTATTATTGATGAAATTATTGGAAGAAGATATGCAAAACTAATGGAACTTAATTTAACTGGAACACTAGGTATTCTTTTAAAAGCAAAATCTTTAGGTTTAATAAGCTCTGTAAAATCATTAATTTTAGAACTAGAAAATAAAGGAAATTGGTTTGATAAAAATTTAATTTCTAAAGTACTAAATATTGCAAATGAAGCGTAAGATTTCTCTACTAAAAAATTGCTCGTAGTTGTGCTCTGCCTGTGTTCACTACTTTTGCTGTTCCTGTTTTTCTGCCTTCGTATGCTAAACTCAGTTCTAAGTTACTGCCTAGCATTCTTATAAACTCAAAATTCCACAAGTAGTTTTTGCCATTTTGCAAACCTTCTAAAATAGTATAACTTTTTGTAGTACCATTTTCACCATTATAATTAACTAATACAAAAGAAAATGAAGTATTGAGTGTATTTTTTCCTGCTTTGGTATATCTAAATTCGGTAGTAAGTTTATTCGCTAACATTTTTTCATTACCTAAATTAGCTTTGTTTTTCTTATTGATAAGTTTATATCCTAAGCTCGTTCTAATCATTGTTTTGTAGTTATAAGAAAATTTTGGTGCTATGTTTTGTGTGCGTAAATCGAAATTATTGGCTGGAAAAAATTCTGAAAAATAAGATTGCTTACCAAATAAGTAGTTTAAATTAATAGTATATGATTGTTTTATATTATAGTATGATTCAAAAGAATGTTCATTTCGTTTTCTAGTATCAAAACCATTAAGCAATAAAACTTTGTCTTGTAGTAATTGATGTTGGTACGAAATAGAATAAATTGGATTGCCAGAATTATAAATTAAACCATTTCTTATATTATAATTTAATCCAACAACTGTAGAATCATTGGCTTTAAAAATAAATGGATTGAATGGTTGTACGCCTTTAATTTTTAATGATTTTCTATTGATTTGCAAATACGACTGTACTTGAAATTTTGAAAGAACATTTTTAATTCCTTTTTGGTTGAACCACACTGCTTTTGGTATGAAGCTGATTGCTTGTGTATAACTCGTAGTGTAAGTTCTAATGTATTGATTTAAATCGGTGTACAATTTTACATAGTTAGCACTATCTTGAAACTCTGATGGTACAAACTCGTTGAGTTCTTTAATGCCATTTCCGTTTTCATCAATCCAAGTAAAAAAACCTTGACCAGCTTGCACTTCAATATAAGTAAACTGTTTTACGCGTTCTTGTCCACCACCTAATTCGTAGATAAAATTAGAACGAATAGTTCCTTTAAAAAATCTGTTGCCATATTCAATTCGTCCTAAATAAGTATTTTCTGATGGTGTTTTGGCTAATACAGAATCTTTGACTTGTAAATCTCTATAAGTAAAATTCCATGCTAAATTTTGATTTTTCAGTTGATTGGCTTGACCATTAATCGACAATAAATGAGCTACTGATTGAGCTTTCATTATATTGTCATATCCATTAAAATCATTTCTATATTTATAATTTATAATAAAACTCCATTTATTAGAATCTGGCAATTGTAGTGAAGCACCAATAATATTAAACCTAAAAGAATTATTAATAATCGTATCTGTTGATTTATTTTTCAATAAACTATTTTCTTGTAAATAATTAAACCCAACAGTTAAACCTTTTGCCTTTTCAATAGCATATTTAATGTCCATATTTGGTCTAAAAAAGTAACCTTTATTTAGAGTATCATTAAATGTAAGATGCCTAACATTACTTGTTATTTGCAAATTATAATGATTGTAAGATAATGGAATATTATATTCAAATCCAGTATAATTATTAGGTCTTACATAAGTAGAAAATTTAATTCCTGTTTGCAATTGATGTGGTAAAAACTGATATAGTTCTTCAAAATGAGCAATATGTTCGTCTAAATTAATGGTATTGTTGTTGTTCAAATTCGTATTCCAATCTCTACCAAACTCTACACTTCTATAAGGTTGTACCGAAGCAAAATTGTGTTGCTTGTATTCATAGCTGACTTTAGTTTGTAAGTTATTATTTTCTTTTAAAGTATCATTTCTATTCACATTTAAAAATAAACCATATCCTTTATTTTGTTTTTTACCAATATCTGAAAACAAATTCACATCGTTATTAGACACTGCAACTTCTGCTTGTACTTGCATATTTTTATGCTTGTATCTTGTGCCAACAGTAAACACTTGCTGTGCTTTTGGTGTAATTAACAAAATAACAGGATTGTAATTTCCTTGTGGAATATTGTTAATCGGAGCAACCCATTTATACACTCTAATATTATTGGCATTTTGTACAGCTACATAATTTCCTTTGTTCGTGCCTACAAATGAAAAGTTTAAAAAATAAATAGCACTATCTGGATTAGTATCATAAACAAAAACAGAATCGTAGAATATACCATTTACAGTAGTATCTATTTTTTTGTACTGCACTCTAGTTGGATCATAGCTAACTTCTCTAATACTATTGATATAAGCATCGTTGATATTATTGCCAATAGTAGACAAATATATTTTAGCACTATCGTTTAAATCATTTAAAATAGGTCTGTTTTTTGCGTCTTGCTCTGCATACAACTGTGTATATACTTGAATATTTTTAATATTAAATTCTACGCTATTGGTAATAGTAGAACGAAAATAATTTTGGTCGGTGTATTGAAACTCTACTACAATTCTAGAATCTTTAGTGATTAAAAATCGTGGCATAAATGTAAGTTCACCACTATTATAATCCATAATATAATCGTTCGTCTCTCCTCTTGTCAATTCATTGCCATCAACAAAAACTTTTTCAGAACCAGCCAAAATCACAATAAAAGCTTCGTTGTTATTGCCTACTAAACGATATGGTCCTTGATTGCCTTCTTGACCAAGAAATATGTTTCGTGCAAACTTTCCTCTTGCAATAGCAAAAGCAGTTGCCGTTTTTAAACTCATCTGATTTTTAAAATTAAAGTGTGCATTATAACTAGCACCTTGTAGTTGTTTATTAAATTTTAAAAAATAATTATTAAACGCATTGATACTAAAATCGCCTGCAATAATTTGATGTGGTTGTTTTGTAATCTGAATAAAAATTTTATCAAAATCTTGAATTTGTTGTGTAGTTCCATCTGGTTGCAATGGAATATTTTGATCGGACAATGCTGCTAGAATTTCTATATCGTTGGCAATAGTACCAGACAATCGCAAATCTAAATTTGAGTTTAATGACAAATCTTGATTGCTACCAAACTGTACGCCTCTTGCAAAATTTCCACTGTATTGCAATCCACCAAAATCTAAAAATGAAATTTGTTCTACTTGTTTTGGTTGATAATAAAATGGATTTAAGAACAAAGAATCTTTAGCTATTATCATATTTTTATCTTTATGATAATATTGATCATTAATTTTAACAGGAATTATTCTATATGATATTAATACATTTTTATTACTAATATTATTAAGTCGTAGTGTGTTTAGTGTAGCATTAAAGTCATAATCACTTGGTGATAGTTTTACTTTATCTACAAAAACAGTAAGCGTATTTGGAGTGATTAATAATGAATCTAATGAAATTGTAGTATCATTTTCAACAAAAATAGTTCTAGTTCTAAGGTTATTTAAATGCTCAATAGACAAAGAATCTGCAGCTTTTGAACACCAAAAAAGATTCAAAAAGAATAGTACTAATATGTATGGCTTTAGTTGCACTAAAAGTATAAAGATAAATAATTGACTTTATTGTACTAATCGTAATTTTTCTTAAGTTATTCTCTAAATAAAAGATCCTGAAATAAATTCAGGATATAACTACCTTTGCACTATGAGCAGTATATTACAAATCATTGAAAACCGAAGAACCATAGATCCAGATTTGTTTTCTGGTGAAGTAGTTGCATCATCTATTATAGAACAAATGTTAATTGCAACTAATTGGGCACCTACACATGGATTGACTGAACCATGGCGATTCATTATTTTTACACCTGAAAAAGTGAAAACATTTGGTAAAATGCACGCTGATTTATACCAACGCTTAACACCAGAACATCAGTTTTTGCAAAAGAAATATGATAAGTTATTGCATCGAGCAGATAAGTGTTCACATGTAATTGTTGCTTACAATAAACGAGGTGATAAAAGTAATATTCCTGAATTAGAAGAAATTGCTGCTACAAGTAGTGCTATACAAAATATGTTGTTGGTTGCAGAAGATAATAGTGTTGCTACATTTTGGAGTACTGGTGGTATGACTTATCATGATGAAATGAAAAATATATTTGATTTAAATGATGTAGATCAAATACTTGGTGTTATTTATATTGGCATTTATAATGGAGATAAAATTAATGGTATAAGAAATACTGATTGGAAAGATAAAGTAAAATATTATTAATGCTTAACGAAAAGATTTTACTGCACCAATTTTTAGTAGAAAAAATTACTACAGATATTCACTTACTAGAAACTAATATTAATAGTATTAAAGAAAGTAAATCGAATAGTACTAAAAGTTCTGTTGGTGATAAATACGAAACAGAAACTGCTTTGCTACAAATAGAAGAAGCACAACTACAAAATCAACTACAACAAAAAATAGAACAGTTAAATATATTAAATCGAATTGACTATAATAAAAGCAATACTATTGTAATTGATGGAAGTTTAATTCATACTAATATTGGAAAATTTTATATTAGTATTGGTATTGGAAAATTAAAATTTAATGATGAGCAGTATTTTATAATTTCGAGCAAATCTCCATTAGGATTATTATTATATAATAGAAAAATAGGAGATATTTTTGAATTCAACAAGCAAACTATAAACATAATCAACACATTGTAGATAAGTATTCAATTTATTTTTGTGTATCTAGTAATTTATTTCTAATTTAGACATATAGAATTAAAACTTTAAAGAAATTATTATGAGTAAATTTATCGAAGCAGTTGATGCTAGTCAAAAACAACTTGAGAAATTAGGTGTTAAAGTTGATAGAGCACTGCTAGAAAAAATCGCAAAAGGATTAGGTCCATCTTTGTACAAACAAGATGCTGCATTGGTAGCTTGTGGTCAAGCAACTGAATTAGAAAGAATCAAGAAAAACTTTTTAATTAAAAAATTAGAACTTGCAGATACTGCAAAAACTGAAGAAGGTTTAACAGCAGTTTGCGAGCAAATGAAATCTGAAAGAATGAAAAAAAGACCTGCTTTTTATTATTTGTTAGTAAAACATTTTAGAAAATCTAAGGTTTACGCATAACTCGTTTTTATACCAACTAACTAATTAACTGGAAGTGAGTCTTAAAAAGCTCACTTTTTTTTATTTTGAATTGAATAAGTATTACTTAAGAAAATCAATGTTTCGTTTTAAACCTAAATACTTACTTCTTTTAATTGGTGAATGTTTGAATAGCTGTTTAAAAGCATCTTCAGTAAGTGTTTTCCAGTCATTTTTAGTAAAGTTAAGCCAAGTTTCGAATGGTTCAAATGCTATTTCTTGGTGTGATTTTGAAAAACGGTTCCAAGGACAAACATCTTGACATATGTCGCAACCAAAAATATAATTATTCATTTTATTTTTAAATTCAACAGGTATTATTTCATCTTTTAATTCTATAGTCAGATAGGAAATGCATTTACTAGCATCTAAAATATTATTTGGTAAAATAGCTTCTGTTGGACAAGCATCAATACATTTTGTACAAGTACCACAATGGTTTGTAGCAATAGTTTCATTATAGTTTAACTCAATATCCAATAACATAATAGCTATAAAAAAGAATGAACCTCGTTTTTTATTGATCAATAAAGTGTGTTTGCCTTGCCAACCTAAACCACTTTTATTTGCCCAAACTCTTTCTAAAATTGGTGCAGAGTCTACAAATACTCTAGCATTTACTGCTCCTATTTGCTCTTGTATTCTTTCGTAAATAAGATATAATTTATCTTTTACTATTTTATGATAGTCATCACCATAAGCATATTTTGCTATTTGATAAGTATTTTCATTTTGAATTTTATTTGGATAATAATTATAAGTTAATACTACAACTGTTTTGCAATCGTCTAGTAATAATCTTGGATCTAATCGTTTATCAAAGTGATTAGCCATGTAATACATTTTTCCATGATAATTATTGTTGAGCCAAGTTTCTAAGTGTTGAGCTTCTGTTTCTAAGAAATCTGCTTTAGCAAATCCTACGCTATCAAAGCCAAGTTCTGTAGCATATGATTGTATTAGTTCAGTATATTTAAATTTATTATTCATTTAAAATATTCTAATTGCTAACAGGTGAAAACACCTGTTAGGTGCGTTAATAAAATTATTTATACTGAGATTGCCACATTTTTTTCGTTCCTCAAAAAATTTGCAATGACGATTCTCTCTAATTTTACTAAAAGTCATTTCGTATCCATCATAAAAGAAATTACCAAACAATGCCAATTTTTCCTGTAGTTTTTCTGTTTTCCATGTCGCTATGTGCTTGATAAATATCTTTTGCATCATAGAGTTTTCCTACTTGTGGATTTATTTTTCCTTCTTCTAACAACTGAATAACAGACTGCATACAATATTGTAGTGTAGTTGGTTTATTGTCGGCAATGCGTAACATATTCACGCCAATAATAGATTTACAAGCCATTAATAATTCGGCAGGATGATAAATACCAAATTCTAATGCCATTTTTCCTTTGGTAATTACATTTTTTGCATCAGTAAAAGCTGCTGCACCATAGCCAACTAGTCTTCCACCAGCATTGAGCATTTTGAACGACTTTCTAAAATTTTCAGCACCTATACTATCAAAAGCTAAGTCCATTTTTTCTGTAATGACTTTGCTAAAATCTTCTTCTCTATAATTAACAACCACATCTGCACCTTGTTCTTTCATATATTGCAATTTTGCAGCACTTCCTGCAGTAGCAAATACCTTTGCTTGTTTTAGTTTTGCTAATTGAATTAAAGCAGTACCAACGCCACCAGCACCTGCATGAATTAAAACATTGTCGTTTGGTAAAATATTAGTAGCCACACAAGCAGAAAAATAAGCTGTAGAATATTGTGTTGCTAAGGCAAGTGCTTTTCCAATATCCATGGTACTAGAAATTTTTGCTACAGCTTCTTCTTTTTGATAGACATACTGACTATAACCACCAAACCTTGTGAAAGCCAAAACATGATCGCCGACTTTAAACTGAGTACAATCTTTTCCTACAGCATCTACAACACCAACTACTTCGTAACCAATTATTGTTGGCAAAGGTGGACAGTCTTGATAGTTACCTAATCTTGCACTTACATCTGCAAAATTAATACCAGATGCTTTTACACTAATAGCAACTTCGTCGTTAGCTGGTGCTTTCTTTTCTATAGTTCTGAACTCAAATGCTTTTTCTGGTGTTCCGTTTTTTACTAAATATATTGCTTGCATTATTTTATATTATAGGTTTAATGATGTATTTACATTGATTAATAATATTGTTTCTTTTGTATTTTACTTTTATTTTTTTTCCTACACTTCTGTTGAGCAATGAAGATACATCTATATTGTTTAAATTTTCAACACGAATATTATTTACTTTAAGTATCTCATCATTTTTTTGTAATCCTGCTAAAAATGGAGCAGAATCTTCGGCTATACTTTTTACAAAATAACGGTTGTCTTTTTCATTTATAAATATATTATTTATGAAAAAATCAAATGGTTTATAAGTGTCTTTATGCGTTTTATAATAGATGCAACTATCTGGATATGCGTAGTAAATATCTAACCTAGATAAAACATCATTGCCAATATTTCCATGTATAATATTTGGATTGTATGTTGCATTGTGTTCATAAAAACCAATCACCACATCATGAAATTGTATGTTGCCAAACTGTAATAAGGACAAGCGAGCAATTTGAGCATAAATATCTCCAGAAAGTCCTTCGCCAATCTCTGCATCAATACTATAGTTAATACCAATATCTTTAGGAAATATATTTTTTAATAAAATAGGAATATTAGCTCCGCTATCTAATAATAATCTTACAATAAAAGGTTGTCCGTTTTCGTTGATAATTACAGTTTCTACATAAGCTTTATCATTTTTAATATCTACACTTTGTTTGTAATAGCTTTCATTCACTGAAAAGTTTTTATTGCGAAGTTCTATCAACTTTTTTTTATAGTTGATGTGCATATAAAAATTAGCAAAAATTTCTGCACCAAAAACACCATCGATATCTACACCAAAAAAATCATCTAATTGTAGTACATCTTCAGTGAGTGACAATACTGATAAGCTATCATTTTGCAAGCCATTTAGCTGCAAATTACATTGATGAATTTTTACCATTTGAATACTATCATAAGCACCTAGCCCAGAAATATATAAATTAGATTTAAAAACTAAATCGGTAGAGTCTATTAATTTTGGTTTAACAAAAATAGTATTCTTACTTCCTGAATCAAATATAAAATTATAAGTTTTATTATTAATTATAGGTTTTACTACAATAATTCCATTATGTAATTCAAAAGGAATGTATATTGACCTATTGTTCTTGGTAGTAATACTATAATTATGAGAAAAAGTATTTTTTGTTAGACAAAATATCAATATGAAATATAGTAAACAAATTCGCTTCATTTACTATAAATGTAAGCAAATCTTTTTATACTTATTTACAAACAGGAGTTACTGCGTTAACAGTAGCTGTACCTGATTTAAATTGATTGTTCATAACAGCATAAGTAAAAGTAGAAGTCCACTCTACCATATTATCATAGTTCCAACCACCAGGTCCATGACCACCTTTATTGATATTAATCCAAAAAGTAGGTACTTTGCTTGCCATTTTACTATATATATATTGAGGTCCGTAACCCGTTAATCCACCAGTTCCTTTACTATCACATTTGTACACTTTTCCAACATTAACATGTAGTAATTCATCGCAACTACCAAACATCATTAGCAATGGTGTTTTAGCATTATCAATTATATTAGGATTTAATAAGCATCCAGCTAAAGTAAAAACACCTGCTATGTCTGTATTTACACTAGCTGCTGTTTTATTTGTTGCTCCTGTATTTGCATTTAATGAACCACCTATATTTTTAAGTAAATTATCTTTATCTTCAAAATCATCATAATAGGCAGTATTTAAAGCTGTAATAGCTCCAGCACTTTGTCCGCCAACAAAAATTAAATTTGGATTAATACCTAAACGACTTGCATTTTGCTTAATGTATTTAATTGCAGTTCTCGCATCTTGTGTTGCTCTTAAAACAGCTAGATTAAATTCATCTGTATTGGTTGTTTTACATTGAATTAAATCCAATTCTCCACTAAATCCAATTCTATAGTCAACAGCACAGACAACATAACCTTTTAGTGCCATGCCTTTACACATTTCTTGTATACCATCATCTACTTTCATGGTGAATCCACCACCAAAAAGATAAACAATACAAGGTCTATTGGTTGTATTATCTCCTTTAGGAGTAAGTATATCCATGATTAGGTTCATGCTTTTACCTTTCTGAGTAATTACATCTTTAGCATAGTACTCTGTTGTAATATTAAAATCTTGAAAGACAAAATCTTTGTATTTTACGCCGTTTGGATTATAGTTTACTTTTAAAGCAGGAGCATTAGTATAACTAGTTGGCTTAATTCTATCTGGATTGTTAGGATAATCTATTTGATAAGCTCTTGCTGGTAATTGGTTGGTTGCTTTTTTTAAGTTTTGATCAACTTGAGCAATTTTTTTAGCTAAATCGCAGTTGGTAAAGAATAACACCATTAATAGTGTACTCAAATAAATACTAATCTTTTTCATAAAAGTTAATTTCTACTACAAATATATTAAAAATTATGCCAAAGTTTACTCTGTAGCAACTTCTTCTGGTAAATATTCTTCGCTGCGTACATATAAATACATTAAAAATATGGCTATTGCATTTAAAATATGCCAAAGTGCATGACCTTGAAATACGCTTGTTGGTGAACACAAAACGCTAGTGATGTCTAATATCCATAGTGAGAATGAGAGTAGTAATGTAAAAAAAGATGCTTTGATAAATGCTGTTACTGGCTTTGAGTGATTTAGTTTTTTATATATAAAATAATTACTACCAAAATAAGATAATACTAATATAGGAAATACAATATTAATTGGCATTTTCCATAGATATAGATAAAATGCAAGCATTAATACTAAAGCACAGACAAGTATAAATTTATGAGAACTTCGTAGTGTTTTTTTCCATCTTATTTTTGGAAAGATTTTAAACATATTATACGCAATGGCACTTATTAGTACAAAATACATTCCTGTTTGGTCTACTTTTTGAAAGAAATGCGTTAGTGTTCCGTGATACAAAAAGCTACCAAGACCTAAATATAATGTTGAGCAACCTAATAAGAATGAAAACCCAGGATATCTTGCTACTAAATTATTGATGGACGAGCGTTCAAAATATTTGTGATCGTTTTTTGCAATGCTTATAATTATAAATGCAACTATAATAAATAAAATATTAGACCATGTATTTGATGGTTGTACAATAAGTTGATCAAAACGATTCATTTCACAAAAATCGGTTGCATTACCACCTGCTTGTTTGTAGTTTTCCCAAGGTGATATATATTGATTTAGTTTATAGAATACAAATAGTATTCCGAAGAAAAGTAATCCAATGAAAATAGGTTGTGTAAACACTCTTGGTCGATGAATAGACATAGAGAAATTGTCTTTAAATTTTTCAAAATCTAAAATTGGCATATCATTATTTTTGTGTAGTTCTTATATCACCAAATATAGTGATATACTAGAACTTATAAAAATGAAATTTTGTTATTTATTTGATAAAATTGTTTGTGGTAGATATAAAAAAGAAAGTGTGGCACACATAAGCATTTCGAAATTGTATATACGCATTAAAACTATAGTAGACAAATTAAATAGTAAATAAAATACAAATAATAGTTTATTGTATTTATTAGTAAAAAATCCTACTATAAAACTATATTGAATAATAATTAATAGTGAAAACAATATAAAACTAATTGTTTTGTACTCTACTAAGAAATTGCTTATCGATAATCTGATACTTGATGTTTGATATAAAGCTAAATCGATGTGTTGCAATTGCAATATTTTTTGAAAGTGATTGCTGTCAAAAGCGACACCGTGTTTAATTTTATAGTACGCAGCTATACACAAAACAAAACAACAAAAGTATTTAGCAAACTCTACCATTAGATGAAAGTTTTTTTCTTTCACTATTAGCGGAAATAAACTTAAAAGTATAAAAACAGTTGATTTAGTTTGTGTAACTGAATAAGTTTCTAAACAAAAATGTTGTAGTAAAAACAGTACAAATAAAATAATAGGAAAAATTTTCTTATTGCTATAGATTAATATAAACAGTGCTAAAAACGGAATACTTATATCTATAAGTAATGATAATATTTTATGATTAATAATGAATTTTAAAATACCAAATGAATTTGCTATCCAAAATGTATAACTCAAACCAATGCCTTTTATTTCTGGTTGACATAGTGCTGTGATGTATCTACCTTGATAAATTCTTATCACATAAATAAAAAGAAAAAATACGCACCATATATATAAGTACTGTTTTTTGTTTTTTATTGCTATGTTTTTTAAAAAAGACATTTTAAAATTCGTCTATGGTAGTGGTTAAATTGCTTGGTTGATAATGATTATTTTCTAATACAAATATTCGTTCTTTAACTGTAATTGTATGTATCTTTTCTTTTTTGATACTCGATAAATATCGTTTGAGCCAATTTGGATAATCTTTTATTTCTGCTTTTATATTATATAAATTTTCATAAACACAAGATTTAGTTTTGTCATTCAAAAATCGAGTTCTACTATCAAATGCTTCTGTGAAAATAGGTTGGAAATTGTTTTTCTTCATAGCACTATAATAGCTATACGAATTTTTCACTACTTCTTCTTGCCAATTACTTAGTGCTACAATATTCAATAAACTATCGTTGATGTAAAATTCTCTTTGTGTAATTTGTTGTGGTATATGTTGTGTTCTCGAATACATATCCCAAGTTAACCAAGGAAAACTTTGTATTCTTTTCAACGAAAATATCAATTGAAAAATACAAAATACAATAATTAGAATACTAAGCAGTTTAGAACTTTTCCATAATCGAACAATAAATAATTGATTAAAATTCATTATATGACTGCTTTTACAAAATGAAAACACATAAATAATACTAATATTATTTTAATTCCACTGGTTAATAAAAATCCAATAAAAGAACCAACACCAGATTTAAATGCAGTATTCATATCTTGTCCGTCAATTAATTCGGCAATTATAGCACCTAAAAACGGACAAATAATTAGAGAAATTCCACCAAATGGAGCAAAGAAAATACCTATTAATATACCTACAAAACTTCCTCTGATACCAGCTTTTGTACCACCAAATTTTTGTGTTCCCCAAATTGGAATAAAATTGTCTAATATGGCAATTACAATAGTTAAAACAGCATAAGTAATTAATAACCATTGCGGAATTGCCTCTACTTTGTGTAAGCCAAAATAAGCAATAAGTAAAGCTCCATATGCAATTGGTGGTCCAGGCAATGGAGGCAATACACAACTCACTAATCCAATAATTAATAATATAATTCCAATTGTAATTAATATTGCTGGTTCCATTTATTCTGTTTTTGTGGTGATAGATAAATCTTGTAATGGTTTGCCTTCTACAACTACTTTATATCCAGTATCTTTTGCTAAGTAGTAAATTAAACTAAATAGTTCTCTTCTTTGTTCATCTGCTTGTTGTAACAAATCGCTTGACTTTGCTTTTTCTACAATTAATGCTTTTGCTTTAGCGTTCAATGCACTTAAATCTTTTTCATCAAAGCTATTAAACAAACCATTGTCCATATCGTAGTAAGATAAATTATGATCGACAGACAAAATTTGTGCTTTTGGTAAATTACTAATCGTTATAGTTTTAGTAGCTTCATCAGTAGTAATTTTTATATTATTTAAATCATAACCTACCATTACTTTAGCATCTACTTTTATAATTGCTTTTTTTCTAAATCCAGGAAAATCAATATAATCATAATCACTATAAGTTAGCAACTCAGAAAAATTACCTTCTATTGTCACCATTTTTAAAACTTTCTCAATTTTTTCAACTACAATAGTGCTATCAATTTGACTTTGTTCTTTTTTGCCATCAAATATTTTTAATGATTGATACAACAGAATACCAACCACAACAGCAATTACATATTTTAAGATTTTGTTCATACCACACTAAATTAACCATTTTATAGTATTTTTTTCTCGTATGTTTTTCACTGTAAATATATTAATGGTAAATGACCTTCAATAAATTTAGTAAGAACCAATAAAAAAGCGTAAAAAATATTGTTGTTTGAACGAAGTGAGTTTCAAGATTTTTAGCTTTTTTATGTAGTTCGAGCGTTAAGAATTTATTGCAGTCTTGATTTTTTGTTACTTTTGTATCAAGACAAAAGTAAAATATTGAACAAAAAAGAAGTACGCTCTTTTTACAAAAAAACTTAATACAAATGGAAAAGCCAATAATATTAGTAACCAATGATGATGGAATTATATCGCCAGGAATTAAAGCATTGGTAGAAGTAGCACAAAAATTTGGAGAGGTATTAGTTGTAGCACCAGATAGTCCGCAGTCTGGAATGGGACACGCAATAACGATTCACGACCCATTGCGATTACAAAAAGTAAATATTTTTGATGATATTCCTGCTTATCAATGTTCTGGCACTCCTGTAGATTGTGTAAAAATAGCTATTGATAAATTATTGCATCGCAAACCAGATTTATGTATCTCAGGAATTAATCATGGATCTAATGCATCAATCAATGTAATATATTCTGGTACAATGTCAGCAGCTATGGAAGCAGCTATAGATGGTATTCCTGCTATTGGTTTTTCATTGTTAGATTACTCGTTTGATGCTGATTTTAGTGCTTCAAAAATATATGCAGAAAAAATAATTAGAAATGTATTCAATAATGATTTACCAAATAATTGTTTATTAAATGTAAATATTCCTATTGGAACAGTCGATGAAATTAAAGGCATGAAAGTATGTAGACAAGCCAATGCAAAATGGGAAGAATCGTTTGATGAAAGAAGAGACCCAAGTGGAAAATCGTATTTTTGGTTAACTGGTGTTTTTTCTAATTACGACCAAGGACAAGATACAGATGTTTGGGCTTTAGATAACAATTTCGTATCGATAGTTCCTGTGCAGTACGATTTAACCAATCATCAAGGAATAAGTTATTTAAATCAAAAATGGAATTTAAATGAATAAAGAAATTATTTTTGGATTTTTTATAGGATTAATTGTACCATTGATTGCCTACTTTGCTTTATATTATATGAAGTATGATGATATGACCATGAATGCCTATTTAAATAGTACAATGTCTAAAACATTTATGCCAACCATTATAAAGTTTTGTATTTTTGCTAACTTGCCTACATTTCTTATATTTAATTTTACCAAACGATTTAATTATTGTATAGGAATTTTTATAGCAACGATACTCTATGGTCTGTTGATGTTAGGTGTACGATTTTTCGGATAATATGAATTACTGTTTTGTAGTTGGCGAAGTTTCTGCTGATGCATATGCTGCTGAAATTATAAAATATATACAAGAGCAAGATAGCAACGCTTACTGTTTTGGTTTTGGTGGCGATAAAATGCAAAACGAAGGTTTTATAGCACTACGAAATCTAAATCAATTATCATTCATGGGCTTTGGTGCAGTATTCAAGCATTGGAAAACCATCAAACAAAATTTTAAAATTATACAACAAGCAATACTACAACAAAAAGCAGATGTAGTAATATTGATTGATTATGCTGGATTTAATCTGCGATTAGCAAAATGGTGTAAAAAAAATAATATTAAAATAGTTTATTTTATTTTACCAAAAGTATGGTCTTGGAATGAAAAAAGAATTAAAATACTACAACAATGTGTAGCTATAAATATTGGTATTTTTCCTTTTGAGGTAGACTATTTTCAATCAAAGCATTTAGCAATTCAATATTATGGCAATCCAAGTGCTTATTTTATAGCACAATATAAAGCTCAAAACACGAATCAAAATCAACAAAAATATATAGCACTTTTTCCAGGAAGCAGAAAACAAGAGTTGCATTACATATTGCCAACTATGTTAGATTTTGCTACACAGAATCAACAATATCAATTTATTATAGCAGGAATAAGTAGTTTAAAAGATATATATCCAACTACATTACCAAATAATGTAAGTATTATTTTTGATGAAAATTATACAGTAATGCAACAAAGTAAATTTGCTATTGCTTGTAGTGGAACGGTTTCCTTAGAGTTGGCTTTATTTGGTATTCATCATATTGTAGTGTATAAAACTGGTTTTTGGCATTATCAAATCGGAAAAAGATTAGCAAAAGTAAAATATATAAGTTTACCAAATTTAATTGAAGACAATGTAGTAGTAACAGAGTTAATTCAGCATGACTATAACTTAAAACGACTACAAGAAGAATTTAATATTCACAGCAATCAATCAATATTATTTAACAGCAATGGTATGTATAATGAAAAACTGTATACTCATATATCTCAAAAAATAATTGGACTAGCTAAAAAGTAGAATATTTAAAATAGTTTTATTATATTTGATTTAAATAAAACTAAAAATTATGAGTAAAACAACAAAAACCAAAAAAACGACTAAAAAATCAACTGCAACAAGTAAAACAAAAAAACAACATGCTATAACAAAAGTAAACTATTGTGGAATGCCAGAAACCAAACCACGAACTTTTGATAGTGATGTTAATGCAGAAAGAGCTTCATTTATTTTAGCCAATGATAAATATTGGGCAAACGGAACTGATTTGAAATTTTTCTTTATGGGCGGTTCTGACTTACAAAAAGATACTGTAAGAAAAGCTTTTAAACGCTGGAAAAATATAGGCATTGGTTTAACTTTTTCTGAAGTTGACATTGCAGAAACTTCTCATATTAGAATTGCGTTTGATGCTAATGATCCATACGGAACTTGGTGGTCGTTTGTAGGTAGAGATATTTTAGACCGACCTTTTCATGAAAAAACGATGAATCTTGGTGGTAATTTTAATGATGATTATGCTTATACTGCTACGCTTCACGAAATTGGACATACGCTTGGGTTAAAACACGAGCATCAAAATCCAAATGCAGGAATTGTTTGGGACAAAGAAAAAGTATATAGTTACTTTTTAGCAACAAATAGTTGGAGTACAGATAAAGTAGATAGAAACATATTAAATAAAATTACTAATGTAAAAGGAAGTAATTGGGACAGATACTCTATTATGCATTATCATTTTGATGCTGGACTGATTTTAGAACCTTCTGAATTAAATAGAACAGGAATTGCAATTAACTGGGATTTATCTACAAATGATAAAGAATGGGTGAAAGCAACTTATCCAGGAAAAAAAGAAGAGGAACTTCAAGATGTTAAAGCATACCAACCTTCATTTGTAACAGCACCAGCTGGCGAACAAAGCACCTTTATTTTCAAACCAGAATATAGTTCCAAATATCAAATTTCTACACACGGCAACATGGATAGCGTAATGGTAGTTTTTCAAGAAGTAGGTAGTGGTGTAGAATATCTTTCTGGTGATGACAATAGTGGTACTCCAAATGGTTCTACGATAGAACTGCGACTACTAAAAGGCGTTACTTATAGAATTGCTGTTAGAGTAATGTTTAGAGAAAGAACAGATAATACTATGCTATTAATTTATCCAGTTTCGTAAATAAGTAGCTTGGCAACATAAAATATAAACTATATAAACTTTGCTTTGGCACAGAAGCATATAGATAAAAAAGCAGTGAATACTTTTTAGAATTAATTAATTGATTATATTTACTGCTTTTAGTTTTATGCCATTTTTTAATATTTCGTACAATAAGAATAGAATTTTAGGTTTAGACTTAATGCGTGGTATACCAATGCTAAATCTAATTTATGCACATGGTGTTTTAATTGCAAAAAATTTTGTCAATGATAAAGCATACATTTTTTTTGCATTTGATGGCGTAACGCTTTTTTTTGTTCTAAGTGGATTTCTAGTAGGCACTATCTTAATTAAAACGCTAGAAAAAGGAGAACTTGGTTGGCGTAATATCTTAGATTTTTGGATTAGACGGTGGATGAGGACACTACCAAACTATTATTTAGTACTTACCTTTTTGCTAATATTATGGACATTAATATTTAAAGAAAACTTTTTCAAGTATATCAACTATTATTTTTTCTGTCAGAATTTATGGTATGAAAATCCTAAGTTTTTTCCAGACTCATGGAGTTTACCAGTAGAAGAATGGTTTTATTTATTTATACCTCTTTTATCATTTATAATGGTAGCCACTAAAAAAATAAAACCTAAGACGGCTATTTTATTTTTATCTATATCTACAATAATAATATCATTAGTATTTAGATGGATTAGACATAGTCATATTCCTCAAGTTGATAATTTTGAAAGTTGGGATTTAACTTATAGAAAACAAGTAATTACAAGATTAGATAGTATCATGTATGGTGTGTTAATTGCTTACTTTAAATTTTATGCAAAAAGTATTTGGGAGTACAAGAAGAAATTACTATTTATAATTGCTATTCTACTATTTGCTTTCGATACTTATTATTTATACTGTTGTTCTAATGGATACTTAAACTTACATTTTGGTTGGTATACCGATGTGCTTTCTTTGTCTATATCTTCTATTGCGGCTATGTTTATGATACCTTACTTGTATACCATTAAACATAAAGACGGCTGGTTTTATAAATTTATTACATTTACAAGCATAATATCATATTCTATATATTTATTAAATTTAAATTTTGTACAGATGATATTTCTGCCAATATTCATGGCGGTAGCAGCTAAATTATTACCAAGATTTTTAGAAATATACTTTCATTACATTGCTTATTGGTTTTTTACTTTTTTCTTTGCTACGCTCTTATATAAATTCTTTGAAAGCAAAGTAATTGATTGGCGAGACAAAATAGACTTAAAAGTAAAGCATCAAAATGTATTGGACTAAAAGCAAATGGTTGCACCTATTGTGCATTGCTTTAATTACCCTATTAGGAATTAAGTTAATTGCACCATTAGAACAATATATGGATATTCTGTTTGGTGATGAAGCTACTTATCTAGACATTGCAACCAAATTTTTTAACAAAATAGATTTAAGTTTTGGTCCACTATATGCTTTATACTATAAATTATATCTTTTTTTTACAAATGATAAGATTTTCATTTACTACTTAAACTTTAAAGTATTAAGCATTCTATTGCCCATTCTTTTGTACATTTTTTTAGTACGATTAAAATACACATGGCAAACTAGTTTATTTATAGCTCTTAGTTTACTTATCTCTGCAATTAACATTACATGCTGGCCAAAAATCTCTCATTTTACATTAGTTATAATTTTATTATTTTTAATTGCATCTACTTACTTAAAAAACACCACTCAAAAAATAATTATACTAACAGTTGGTACATTTATAATTGCTTATAGCCGACCAGAATTTTTTCTTGTATTCTATATATTAATTATTTGGTGTATTTATCTTTTAATAAAAAATAAGTCAAAGCAAAATAGTTTTCTCTTTATTTCTGCTAGTATATTTTTTTGTTTTGTATTACTTACACTCGGTTTTCCTTCGGAAGATGTATTGATGCCAAATGGTGTACTTATAAAAAGAAGTTATGTGGCTATTGTTCAACATTATTATTTATCTGAACAATTACGAGGCATACAACATGATTTCAATTTTCTTAGTGCTTACGATTATTATTACAACAGAACATTTGCAGATGCAAATGGAAGTGTACTAAAATTATTTACACACCATTTTCCATTAATGCTTAAACATATCTTGGTGAACATTGCTTTTTATGCCTTACAATTCCTTAGCAAACTAGCCACTATTATAAATCCTGTTTTTATTAAAATGGGAAAGAAATTTATTCTCAGTACTGTGTTGGTTATACTTGCTATAGTTTTTTCTATTTATAAAAACAAAGATTTTAAAGTTTGGATAAAATCATTTCTTCAGGAAAACAAAACAGAACTTATATATATCATTTTATTTTTAATTCCTACTACAATTGCCTGTTTGTTAATGATGCCAAGAGAACATTATATTGTATTACAACTATTATTCATTACTATTATTGCAGCCATATTGATTGAAGCCATTGTTTTAAAATTCAAATATGCTTCCTACATTTTATTAATTGCAATTATTATTATTAGTTTTTTTAGACAACTTAGCGACTATACATTTGTACAAGTTGACTCAAGCAAAAACAATATTAATGTAAAACTAATTAAAGAGTTACAACATATTGCCAATGAAAAAGACACTATTTTTATGTTTACCGATTTATTAAACAGTAGTGCTTTTATCGATAATGCCAAAGAACCAAAAGTTGTAGAATACTCTTATTATTATCATAATTATAATAATTTTTATGACTATATATTTCATAAACCTTATAATTTAATTATTTATTCTAAAACAATGGAGCAAGAGCCAATACTTAGAAATGACTCTACTTGGCATTCATTTTTAAACAATCCTAGTGCATTAAACTTTAAAGAATATAAAAGCAACAACTTAGGTAATGATACTTACCGAATTTTTATAAAAGATAAATAAGTACTATTTATTATAGTATTGCTGCTAATTTTTCTACAAAAACATCTATTTCTTTTTTGGTAGTATTTTTTGAAAATGAGATACGAATAGGTACCGTATCATTTTGTTTTCCTAATGCTTGAATTACTGGCGAACCCATTATAGCACCACTGTTACAAGCACTTCCACCAGAAACACAAATGCCTTCCATATCTAATGCAAAAATAATCATCGCTGTTTTATCATTATTAGGCAAAGCAATATTCAAAACAGTATACAACGCTCTATCATCAGTTGGTCCATTAAACGAAATATTACTTATTTTTTCATTCAATTGTTCAATGGTATATTGTTTCAATGCTTTAATTTGTTGCATCTCTTTTTCTAAATGAGCATAGGCAATTTCTGCTGCTTTAGCTAAGCCAACAATTCCACTTACATTTTCCGTTCCAGAACGCATGCCTCGCTCCTGTCCGCCTCCATGAATTTGTGGTTCAATTTTATTTATTTTTTTTCTATATAAAAAACCAACACCTTTAGGTCCATGAAACTTATGTGCTGCACCTGACAAAAAATCTATAGGAACAGTTTGTACATCTAGCTGATAATGACCAAATGTTTGCACCGTATCTGAATGAAAAACTGCTTGGTAGTGCTGACATAATTCGGATACTTTTTTTATATCCAACAAAGTACCAATTTCATTATTAGCGTGCATTAATGTAACTAATGTTTTTTTAGAACTGTTTTGTAGCAAAGTTTCTAGTGCTTCTAAATTGATAATTCCTAACTCATCAACAGGTAATTTTATCAACTCAATACCATTAAAATCGTGCAAATACTGTACTGTATTTTTAACACAACTGTGTTCAATCACAGAAGTAATAATTCTTTCAATACCTAAATGTGCCACTGCACTTTTTATAGCTAAATTATTGGCTTCAGTTCCACCAGCAGTAAAAATAATTTCTGATGGATGTGCATTAATTAGCTGAGCGAGTGTTTTTCTAGCAGATTCTATAGCTGCTTTGGCTGTTCTTCCAATACTGTATGTAGTAGAAGGATTTCCAAAATTTTGTTTTAAATAAGGTAACATTGCCTGTAACACTTCGTCGTGCATTGGTGTTGTAGCAGCATTATCTAAGTAAATAGTATCCACTTTAAAAAATTTATCAGTACAAAGGTAAATAAATAAGTAGGAAATACCATTTTATATTAATTGACGATTTTAAACCTACCTATACTAATCCTCAATTACACATTAGTTACTTTTTATACCATGAGTTGCACACATATTTACTCAGATTGAAGTATTTCATACTTCTAATTTTAAATAGGAAATGCGTAGTATTTCAACTTTATTAGTACTAACTTTTAAGCAGTAAAGTGTTGCGTAGCTACGCAACCTCACAAACAAAATGAAAACCTATTTGGCATAATGCATAATTTATGCTAATACTATCTATACTTCATAATATTTTTTAGTACTTTTTAGCGTTACTTCTCTCCTTTTAGTGTTATTTTGGCATGATTTTGTTAATATTATACTTATGAAAAAATTATTTTGGTGTTTAGGTATAGCAAGTGTCTTTTTGTTTAGTGCCTGTTTGAATTTAAAAGAACAAATTCAAGTCAACAAAGATGGTTCTGGCACTTATCGTTTCTTGTTAGATTTAAGTGAGTTTAATGCTATGACTGCTATGTTTGGTGATATGGCTGACATGAAATCTGATGAAAACTTTAGTGTAATTGATGAAAAACAAGAACAGTTATTTAAACAACTAGAAGATTCTATTCAAGGCATTCACAACATCAAACCTGTAGTAGATTCTATTAATAATTTATTTGGATTTGAATTTCAGTTTGATAAGATTTCAGACTTAAATCATGCTTTAAATTTATTGTTTAATGAAAAAGGACAACCAATTGCATTTGTATCACTTGAAAATAATATCTTTAAAAGAAACTATCCAACTTCAATTAGCGACCAAGTGGTTGGTCAGTTAAGCAAAGACAATCTACCAGAAGAATTACAAGCAATTCCTTTTGATTTTAGTGCTTTGCTCAATGGTTCAACATTCACATCAGAATATATATTTGAAAAAAACATAAAAAATGTAAGCAACCAAAAAAGTTTAATTGGCAATCAATTTAAATCAGTAATTACTACTTGTCCACTTTTCCCAAATGAAAACGACAGTATTGTTTGTAGCAACGAAAATATTATTGAACTACAATAAATGTTAGAAGAATTTAGTAAAAAGAAAGTATATCTAAGTGCTATTTCTTTTATAGCACTAGTTGCAGTGTATGCTTTCATTTTCTTTCAAAAAAAGAATACCAATACTATTCACTATCAACAAAATATAGATTTACAACAAATAAAAGAAAGAGGTTATTTAAAAGCCATTACAGAAATTAATGCTATTTCTTATTTCGATTATAGAGGTCAATTTATTGGTTACGATTACGAACTAGCGAAACAATTAGCCAAACAGCTTGGTGTTAATTTACAAATGGTAGTTGCTAAAAATCATGATGAAGCAATACAAATGTTGGCTGAAGGTAAAGGTGATATTATAGTAAACGGTTTTTCTGAAATTATGGACAAACAGTTGTTACTAACCAATCCGTATAGAAAAACAGAACAAGTTATTGTACAAACCAACGATGCTAAAATTATAAATTCAGCAGACTCTTCATTTAGCAATCACATAAAAATAGATAATATTACAGAATTAAACAATAAAATAATTTATATTAGAAATAATTCTGACTATTATCACAATATAAAAAGCATAGCAGATACTTTAGGATTGCAATTAGACTTACGATTAATTACTGATGATAGAAGTACCGAAGATTTAATTCGTGCAGTTGCCAACAACGAAATTGAATTTACCATTGCTAACAAAGACCTAGCACTTATCAATCAGAGTTACTATAATAATTTAAATATAGACTTGACTTTAGGAAAAGCCAAAGACTTAAGTTTTGTAGTACGAAAATCATCGCCAGCATTATTAGTTGCTGTAAACGATTGGCTAGCAAAATTTATGAATAGTCCAACACAGAAAGAAATTTATAATAAATATTTCAATACTAATAAAAATAATTTAGAATATTTAAATACTAAAGATTTAGCAGCCAATCAAATTTCTGCTTACGATGACATTATAAAAGCGTATGCTAATGCAATTCAATGGGATTGGCGTTTAGTGGCGGCACTAATTTATCAAGAATCTAAATTTAATCCATATGCAAAATCATGGGCTGGAGCAAAAGGACTAATGCAATTAATGCCAAAAACAGCACAATCTATGGGTTTATCTGGTAATGCCTATGAAGCAGAAAGTAATATTAGAGCAGGAACAAAATATTTGCAAACACTAAAAGCTATGTGGCAAAATATTCCAGATTTTACACAACGCATCAAATTTATTCTAGCTTCTTATAATGCTGGTCCAGGTCATGTTAAAGATGCAGCACGACTAGCAAAAAAATATGGCTTTGACGAAACTAAATGGGATGGCAATGTAGAATATTTCATTTTATATAAATCTAATCCTAAATTTTATAACGATGCAGTAGTACAATATGGTTACTGTAGAGGAACAGAAACATTTAATTATGTTAAAAATATTATTAAAAAATATTTTTATTATTCAAATAATTATACCGATACCATTGCTAATTTCAATTTAGAAGACATTAATAATATACCATTTAAAGGTATAGATGGTGTTTATGATCCAACTACTGGTTTACAACTCAACAGTACACGACAAGAAATTTTTATATCAGAAAAACTATTTGAAAGTCAGAAGGATTTAATACCAAAAAATCCAAAAGACAATCCATTCAATCAACCCAAAAAAGAGTTGTTTAAAAAGAACGAATTAAAAAGCAAAGAAAAACTCTTTGAAAACAAACAAGAGTTATTTACAAAAGATTCTAGTAGCAGTGGCTCACTAATTCCAAAAAACAATGGTCAGATTAATCAATTAGAAGAAAGGTAATTGTTATTCATCAATAATCACAATCCATGAAAATGGAATACTTAGATAATATAAATGAATACAATAACAATATTGTACGACTTTATAATTTTAGTACATCATTTTCCATTCTGAATTTATTTCAGAATCTTTTTAATAACGAATAGATTCCGAAACAAGTTCGGAATGTAACTCAAATTGCAATCCACACTACTTCTTAAACAATATTAACTATAATCTATAGCACAATATAAAGCTTAGCATTAATTTTGATTGTACAATATACAGTATGTATAAACTTTTAAAAAATACACTTCTCAGTCTTTCGATAAACCATCAAATTATAGTTTATATATTTTCAATTAATAAAAGATAAAAAATTATAAAATAAATTTCACTTCATACTAAAACACATTTAGTATTAAAGTGAAGTCGCAAAAAATCTATATAACATGACACAAAAAACAAATAATCTCAATCAAAATACAAATACAACATCAAATCAAAGTGATAGTATTTTGTGGTGGTTTTCTACTGCTGTAAAAGACATTATTAAAGATTGCACTTCAGACAGTAACAAGTACAAAATTATAGGTGTTGCAGTTGCATTTACTTGGCTGTACGCAACTTTAGCTTGGACATACTTTTGGAGTACCAATTTAGATAATCCAATATTATATATATTGCTTGGGATTTTTATGGGTGGATTTGTCTTAGCTATCGACCGAGTTTTAATTAGTTCTATTAATAAAGTACGAAACAATATTTTAGCTATTATTTTACGAATAGCAATGGCAATTTGTTTAGGTGCATTTTTAGCACAACCAATTGTTATGCTCATTTATAGTAGTGATATTGACAGAGAAATTCCATTGTTGATAGACCAACAAAAAATGGAAAAGAAAACAGAAATTGAAAAATTATTTGAAACCAGAAAAGCAGAGATTCTAAAAAACAAAGCCAGTATCGATTCTTCAATCAGTACAAAAGCAGAAGAAGTTGAAAGTAAAAACAGCGAATACTTAAAAGAAATTGACGGAACTGGTGGTTCTGGAAACTATGGAATTGCAGGCATTGCCAAAGCTAAAAAACAAGCTTATAATGATGCTTCGAATGAATTAGAGCAACTAAAATCATCTAACAAAACAGCGTTAGACAATATCAATAATGAGCTTGCAGAGATTAATAACAACATTAACGAACGATTTGCAGATTATGAAAAAAATATCAACACCAATGGCTTTTTAATACGACACGAAGCACTACAATCTTTATTAGCAAAAGATAAAACCAATGCATTGCGACAACAGTACTATTTATTAATTATTATATTAACTTTATTTGAATTAATACCAATCATCAGTAAGTTATTTTTATCATCACCAGTTTACGATTCTAAATTAAATGACAGAGAACAATATGAAATTCAACTATCTAAACAAAATATAGAGAAAGAATTAACCCTAAAAGAAAGTTATAACGAAACAGCAAACCAACATGATATAGAATTAATAAAAGAGTTATTTATAAAAAGTCAACCAGAAAGAAAAACTAAAATTGAAACACTATTAAAGCATTGGCAAAGTGACGATACCAAATCATTTGATGATTTATGGCAAAGTTTTAAAGCAGAAATACTTTCCAAAGAAGAAAATTGATGTATATTTTCTTTAGTTTTATTGACTTAGTAAGTAAAATTTACGATATTTAAATAATAAAAACTGATAAAATGACTTCTGTCGAAAATTTAAAAAACGATTTAATTGATAAAATTCTTACAATTAATAATAAAGATTTTTTAGAAGCACTTAATCAACTTATAAATACTAATACAACTGAAATTATTGAATTAAGTGATGCTCAAAAAGCTATGTTAGAAATGAGTGAACAAGATATTATAAATGATGAACTTATTTCTCAAGAAGCCATGGACAAAAGAAACTTAGAATGGCTAAACGCATTATAATTTGGACTAAAACAGCTGATATCCAATATGTTGGCATTTTAGAATATTGGTTGAAAAGAAATAAATCTAATACTTATCCAAAAAAACTAATTCAATTAGTTGCTAATAGAACAAAATTAATTGCAGAAAAACCTTTTCTATACAAATCTGTAAATTATAATGAATTAAGAGTAACTTCATTAGGCAGTTATAGCATTTATTATAAAGTATATAATGACAAGATTATTATTACAGCTTTCTGGGACAATAGACAAGATCCTAAAAAACTTTTAAAAATATTAACTAAAAACAAATAATATATATCAACAATATTCAAATACATATTAATGATAATTTAGTTTTGAAAAGTGTCCAGTTACAAGATGCTAGTGCTGTTTTTAATCTTATTGAAAACTCAAGAGTTACACTTAGCGAATGGTTGCCTTGGGTAAAACACACCAACACCATAGATGATGTACAAAACTATTTTCTGTCGTGTATTAATAGATTAGAGAACAACAATGGTTTTGATTTATGCATTCATTATAATAATAGCATCGTCGGACTCATTGGTTTGCATAAAATAGATCATCAAAATAAATTAACTTCTATTGGTTATTGGTTAGACAATGAATATCATGGCAAAGGCATTATGACTAAAGCTGTTGATGCATTGTGTAATTACTGTTTTAATGAACTTCAACTCAACAGAATTGAAATTGCTTGTGCTACTGAAAATACAAAGAGTCAAAACATACCAAAACGACTTGGTTTTACACTAGAAGGTACACTACGACAAAGAGAATTGTTGAATGGTAAATTTATAGATCATTATTTGTTTGCGTTACTACAAAAGTAAACCATATCAAAATTTTGAACTTTGACAATGATAATCTTAAAATAAAAAAGGCGAGAAAAATTTCCCACCTTAAATGTTTTCACAACGGAATAATCCTTATTGTGAATTGATTAAAAATTGTATAACAAATGTAATACATTATTTTAATACTTGCAAATAGTTTCTTAAATTAGTTTCTTAAAAATAATACAACATGAAAACTATATTAGGATTAGATTTGGGAACCAATAGCATTGGCTGGGCTTTGGTAAAAGAAGCAGAAAATGCCAATGAAACTTCTAGCATTATAAAATTAGGTGTTCGAGTTATTCCTTTAACTATTGATGAACAAACTAACTTTGAAAAAGGAAAATCTATTACTACAAATGCAGATAGAACGAATAAAAGAAGTGCAAGAAGAAATTTACAACGATTTAAACTGAGAAGACAAGAATTAATTAAGGTATTAATAGAAAATAAAATAATTAATAAAGATGATGTATTAATTGAAGATGGCAAAAACACTACATATGAAACACTTAAATTAAGAGCAAAATCTGCTACAGAAAAAATTGAATTGGATGAATTAGCAAGAGTATTATTAATGATTAATAAAAAAAGAGGTTATAAAAGTAGTAGAAAGGCAAAAAGTACAGATGAAGGAAGTTTAATTGATGGTATGGCTGTTGCTAAAAAACTGTACGATGAAAACTTAACTGTTGGTCAATTTGTATATCAATTATTAAGTAGTGGAAAAAAATATATACCAACATTTTATAATTCAGATTTAATACATGAATTTAATCAAATTTGGAAATTTCAATCGCAGTTTTATACAGAATTATTTACTAATGAACTTTACGAAAAATTAAAAAATAAAAATAGTGGACAAACTTGGAAAATATTACAAGAACATTGGAATTTAGTAGGCATTCAACAAAAAGGAAATGCAACTCAAAAGAAACTAGAAAAATATAAATGGAGAACAGATGCATTAAGCACTCAATTAGATTTAGAAATCATTGCTATAGTATTGCAAGAAATTAATAAAGAAATTAGTTCGAGCAGTGGTTACTTAGGAAATATTAGTGATAGAAGTAAAGAATTATACTTCAACAAACAAACAGTTGGTCAGTATTTACATAATAGTATCTCTAAAAACAAACACCAATCATTAAAAAATAAAGTTTTTTATAGACAAGATTACTTAGATGAGTTTGAACAGATTTGGGAAACACAAGCAAAACATTACTCAATACTTACTAATCAATTAAAAGAAGACATAAGAGATATTATTATATTTTACCAACGAAAATTAAAATCACAAAAAAGTTTAATTAGTTTGTGTGAGTTTGAGCAAAAAGAAATTACAATTAAAGATAAAGGCATAGAGAAAAAAATTATAGTTGGTAGTAAAGTAATTCCAAAGTCCTCTCCTATTTTTCAAGAATTTAAAATATGGCAAATACTAAACAATGTAATAATAAAACACAAAACAGAAAAAACAAAATATGTATTGAGTGAAGAAGACAAAGAAACATTATTTAAAGAATTAAATTTACGAGGCAAACTCAGCGAAGCAGAAGTATTGAAACTTTTAAATATTAATACAAAAGAATTTGAAACTAATTATAAAAAAGGAATAGAAGGTAATAACACCAATAAATCTTTTTATAATGTTTTTCAAGTAATTGTAGAAAACGAAGGTTATGGTTTTGATTGGAATAAAAAATCAGCAGATGAAATAAATGAAGAACTAAAAGCTATTTTGCCAACCATAGGTATTAAACCAGAAATTTTATTTTTTGATAGTGAAGCAGATACCAAACAAGCAAGTTATCAATTCTGGCATTTATTGTATTCAGCTCAAGATGATGATAAAATTTCAGCAGCAGATAAATTAATTTATGGAGATACAGATGTAGCACTTAAGAAAAATCTTCACACTAAATTTGGCATTCCTATTCAATATACTAATCTATTTTGTAGCATTAATTTTTCAGATGATTATGGAAGTTTATCTTATAAAGCTATTAATAAAATTTTACCTAAATTAAAAGAAGGATACGAATATTCTGAAGCATGTGAATTAGTTGGATATAATCATTCTAATTCAAAAACAAAAGAGGATATTGAAAACAAAGCAATTCAATCATCTATTCCCTTATTAAAGAAAAACAGTTTAAGAAATCCAGTAGTAGAAAAAATATTAAACCAAATGATCAATTTGGTAAATGAAGTAATAGAAAACTATGGAAATCCAGATGAAATTAGAATAGAATTAGCACGAGAACTAAAAAGTTCTGCGAAAGAAAGAGAAGAACTTACAGCATACATTAATGAAGCAAATATTAAACATCAAGAAATAATAAAGATACTAAAAAGTAATCCATACAATATAAAAAATCCTACAAAAAATGATATAATAAGATACAAATTATATGAAGAATTAGCAACTAATGGTTATAAAGATTTATATACAGATACTAAAATTAATGCAGAAGATTTATTTTCTAAAAAAATAGATATAGAACACATCATCCCAAAAGCAAAATTATTTGACGATTCTTTTTCGAACAAAACACTAGCTTTCAGACAAAACAACTTAGATAAAAAAGACCAAACAGCTATCGATTACATTACTAGAGTATTGCCAGAGAATGTAGAAAAATTTAAAAACACTTTAAAAATGCTCTTAGAAAAAAAGGTAATTTCTAAAGCAAAGTATAATAAACTATTAATGACAGAAACAGAAATTCCATCAGATTTTATAAATAGAGATTTAAGAGATACACAATACATTGCAAAAAAAGCAAAAGAATTATTAAATACAGTAAGCAAAACCGTAGTAAGTACTACAGGTAAAATTACAGATAAATTAAGAGAAGATTGGGATTTAATTAATATAATGAAAGAATTAAACTTACCAAAATATAAAGCAGTTGGCTTAACTAATATTATTGAAACCAAAGACAATCAACAAAAAGAAGTGATTACCGATTGGACAAAAAGAAATGATCATCGTCATCATGCAATGGATGCACTAACAGTTGCCTTTACAACACATAATCATATACAATATATAAACAACTTAAATGCAGCTAACGAAGAAAGCAAACCATTATTTGCTATTAGAAATAAAATTACAAAAAGACTAATAGATAGTAACGGAAACCATAAACGACTATTTATTCCACCAATGGAAAAATTTAGAGAAGAAGCAAAAGAACATATAGAAAGTATATTAATATCATTTAAAGCAAAAAACAAAGTCGTAACAAGAAATATCAACAAATCAAAAAAGAAAGGCAAGTATGCATTTAATAAAAAAACTCAATTAACGCCAAGAGGTCAGTTACATAAAGAAACTGTATACGCATTAAGTAAAAAAATAGTTATAAAAGAAGAAAAAATAAATGCAAGTTTTGATATAGATAAAATAAATAAAGCATGTAATAAAACATACAAAAATTTATTATTAAAAAGATTAGAAGAAAATAATAACGATGCCAAAAAAGCATTTACAGGAAAAAATGCACTGAGCAAAAATCCAATTTACATTGATGATAAAAAAGAAAAAGTGCTTCCAGAAACTATAAAGCTAAAATACTTAGAAGATAATTATACTATACGAAAAGACATCAACAAAGATTTAAAAATAGAAAAAGTGGTAGATGGAAAAATAAGAAAAATACTACAAAAAAGATTAGATGAGTTTAATGGCAAAGCAGATAAAGCATTCGCAGATCTAGAAAATAATCCAATATGGTTAAATAAAGAGAAAGACATACAAATTAAAAGAGTAACCATTTCAGGAATAAGTAATGCATTGCCTTTACATCATAAAAAAGATCATAAAGGAAATTTATTACTTGATGATAATAACCAACCAATACCAAACGATTTTATAAGCACAGGCAATAACCATCATGTAGCTATTTATAAAGATGCAGATGGAAACTTACAAGAAACTGTAATTTCTTTTTTTGAAGCTGTAGAAAGAGCCAATCAAAAATTACCAATTATAGATAAAACATATAACAAAGATATAGGTTGGCAGTTTTTATTTACAATGAAACAAAATGAAATGTTTGTATTTCCATCAGATGATTTTAATCCACATGAAATTGATTTAATGGACGAAAAAAACAATGCAATAATAAGTAAACACTTATTTAGAGTGCAAAAATTTACGATTAAGGATTATTTTTTCAGACATCATTTAGAAACAACTGTAGAAAATAATAATACATTAAAAAACATCACATGGATTAGATGTGGATTAAATGGATTAGAAAATATAATTAAAATAAGAACAAATCATCTTGGAAAAATTATACAAATTGGAGAATACTAGCATCCAATTTTGACAAAGTTTAAAAACAAAACTAAATGATAAAACGAACCATATATCTAGGCAATAAAGCTTACATTAGTGTAAAAGAGCAACAACTCATCATTAAAAAAGACGATGCTGAAAACTCAGTTCCAATAGAAGATATAGGCGTTTTAGTTTTAGATAACTTTCAAATCACCATTACTCATGCAGTGCTACACAAGCTACTAGAAAATAATGTAGCACTAATTACTTGTAACGACAAACATCATCCAATTGGCTTACAACTCAACTTAGATGGACACACACAACAAAGCGAAAAATTCAATCATCAAATAGAAGCATCTATTCCACTAAAAAAACAATTGTGGCAACAAACAGTCATTGCAAAAATTAAAAATCAAGCTACACTATTAGCACTTTATCAACTTCCCAATCAAAAATTAATAGCGTATAGCAAAAATGTACTAAGTGGAGATAGTAGTAACGAAGAAGCCAAAGCAGCCAAATATTATTGGAAGCATTTATTTAACGAAGAAGACGAATTCTTTTATAGACACCGATTTGGCGACTATCCAAACAACTTTTTAAACTATGGATATGCCATTTTAAGAGCAACAGTAGCAAGAGGTTTGGTAGCATCAGGTTTATTACCTACACTCGGAATATTTCACAGCAACAAATACAATGCTTATTGTTTAGCAGATGATATTATGGAACCATACCGACCTTTTGTAGATAAATTAGTAAAAGAATTATTATACTTATATCCAGAAGAACAAGAACTCACTACCTCAATGAAAGCACAATTACTACAAATTCCAGCATTAGATATTATAATTGACAATAAAAAAAGTCCACTCATGGTTGGTTTACAAAGAACCACAGCATCATTAGCACAATGTTTTGAAGGAAGTACTAAAAAAATTATCTATCCAAACTTATTATAGTTACATACTATTATATATAAATAATTTAACATCATTAGCTATAGAAGCGTAGGAAGAAAAAATGCGGCGGCTAAGCGTAGCCGTGTAGCATAGAGCGATCATTTTTTCTTGATTTTTCTTGGGTAAAGTAATTTATAAAGCAAACCTATTTTCCAAACTTGTTTCGGAATCTGTTTTTAGTAGATTCTGTTCCGAAATTCGGAATAAATTCAGAATGGAGCTATATATAATGTTAGTCTATTTTCGATATCACCTTAGTATAATGTATAATTTAGTTTTATCAATTACTATTATTTTTTAAAAAAATCTAAAACAAGAGATAATACCTATTGACATTTTAAGAAATTATACTTAAACTGCAATTAAATTATTGTTTAATGTATTATAATGCTTATCAAATTATGTGGGTAATCGTTTTATTTGACTTGCCAACTGAAACCAAGTTGGACAGAAAAAGATATACCAAATTCAGAAAACAACTAACAACAGATGGTTTTGGTATGTTTCAATTCTCTGCTTATATACGACATTGTTCTAGTAGAGAAAATGCAGTAGTGCATATTAATAGAGTAAAGATGAACTTGCCACCAAACGGACATATTGGTATTTTAACCATTACCGACAAACAGTTTAGCAGTATGGAAATTTACTACGGAAAAAAAGAAGTAGAAAAGCCAAAAGTACCACAGCAATTAGAGTTATTTTAGGTGTTAGAAAAGAAAAAATGCCACCTATTACTACATTTTGCAGTGTAAAGTGGCATTTTTTTAGTTGTATCAACCAGTTAAAACTCAATGTATATAAGCATCTTAGCGATTTGCGTTGATACAAATATACTAAAGAACACAATTTTAAATCAATTCACAACTGTCAACAATTGGTGAAGTATATTCAAATGGTTGATACAAATATACTAAAGAACACAATTTTAAATCAATTCACAACTAAAATCTGATTTATCTGGACGGCTAACAAGTTGATACAAATATACTAAAGAACACAATTTTAAATCAATTCACAACGCATAAACATACGCTGATCCTGCTCCACTTGTTGATACAAATATACTAAAGAACACAATTTTAAATCAATTCACAACTAAATATGCTTGTTTGTCTAAAAACTCATTGTTGATACAAATATACTAAAGAACACAATTTTAAATCAATTCACAACCAAGAATAAAAAGCATATCTACCTATAATTGTTGATACAAATATACTAAAGAACACAATTTTAAATCAATTCACAACACCGTGATAGATATATTCTGCTTCGTCTTGGTTGATACAAATATACTAAAGAACACAATTTTAAATCAATTCACAACCCCCCGATAAATAACCCTTTTCTATCGTGTGTTGATACAAATATACTAAAGAACACAATTTTAAATCAATTCACAACCCGTTGCGAGTTCGTGGAGTATAAAATTACGTTGATACAAATATACTAAAGAACACAATTTTAAATCAATTCACAACTAACGGATATTAGGTAAGGGTCTCCGTCGTGTTGATACAAATATACTAAAGAACACAATTTTAAATCAATTCACAACGGGGAGCGAAACGGATAACCCACTAATACCGTTGATACAAATATACTAAAGAACACAATTTTAAATCAATTCACAACTAAAAAGCACTTTGGGAGTTTTACAAGGCGGTTGATACAAATATACTAAAGAACACAATTTTAAATCAATTCACAACTGGTCGCTTTATGTATTTGGGTTTTCATTAGTTGATACAAATATACTAAAGAACACAATTTTAAATCAATTCACAACTACCTTCAAGTTCATAATCTGCCCAAAATAGTTGATACAAATATACTAAAGAACACAATTTTAAATCAATTCACAACTGAAAATCTTGAATTAAAAACTTTAGTACCGTTGATACAAATATACTAAAGAACACAATTTTAAATCAATTCACAACATTTCCACTGTAATTAATTATACAATAATGTTGATACAAATATACTAAAGAACACAATTTTAAATCAATTCACAACATAGAAGACGTTATAAAGCTTTTTTTCTTGTTGATACAAATATACTAAAGAACACAATTTTAAATCAATTCACAACATGATTTTTATTTTTTATTTCTTTGATTATGTTGATACAAATATACTAAAGAACACAATTTTAAATCAATTCACAACTATACATTCTATTAGGTATTCTGCTAAAATGTTGATACAAATATACTAAAGAACACAATTTTAAATCAATTCACAACAATATGGCGATGATATTGGAGGAAAGTTTTGTTGATACAAATATACTAAAGAACACAATTTTAAATCAATTCACAACACTCATAATTTAAGTGTTTAAAAGTTCTGGGTTGATACAAATATACTAAAGAACACAATTTTAAATCAATTCACAACCTTACAAGTGTTGCAGAATTAAGAAAAGTTGTTGATACAAATATACTAAAGAACACAATTTTAAATCAATTCACAACATTTCCCATTGTTAAAATTTTTATTGTTATGTTGATACAAATATACTAAAGAACACAATTTTAAATCAATTCACAACCAGCATTACTAAGAAAGTTTTTGAAAAAATGTTGATACAAATATACTAAAGAACACAATTTTAAATCAATTCACAACCTAAAGGAGTTAAATTGCGATATTTTTACAGTTGATACAAATATACTAAAGAACACAATTTTAAATCAATTCACAACCAAATGCGAAAATTCAAGGACATCGTGATTGTTGATACAAATATACTAAAGAACACAATTTTAAATCAATTCACAACATTCAAGGCAATGCCAAATCTTATGTAAAGGTTGATACAAATATACTAAAGAACACAATTTTAAATCAATTCACAACTTAGTAACTTTTGGTACTTCAAACTCTTTCGTTGATACAAATATACTAAAGAACACAATTTTAAATCAATTCACAACCATCTTCCCAAGAACCTAATAATTTTTGTTGTTGATACAAATATACTAAAGAACACAATTTTAAATCAATTCACAACAGATGAATATACATCAAATTAAAACTTGGAGTTGATACAAATATACTAAAGAACACAATTTTAAATCAATTCACAACACATTACAGTTTTAAATTCACTATTTTCTTGTTGATACAAATATACTAAAGAACACAATTTTAAATCAATTCACAACAACTTCAAAGGATTCAATTAGAACAACAGTGTTGATACAAATATACTAAAGAACACAATTTTAAATCAATTCACAACAGACATAAGTAATTGGTTGAATGTGAGGAGGTTGATACAAATATACTAAAGAACACAATTTTAAATCAATTCACAACCTTTTAATAGTGAAATATCTACTATTTCTGGTTGATACAAATATACTAAAGAACACAATTTTAAATCAATTCACAACAACTTCTCTTTATTTGAACGCATGGTAGGTGTTGATACAAATATACTAAAGAACACAATTTTAAATCAATTCACAACTATTGGCACCATGATAGAAATTACTAATAGGTTGATACAAATATACTAAAGAACACAATTTTAAATCAATTCACAACCAATTACAGCAAATGCAACAAATGCAATTTGTTGATACAAATATACTAAAGAACACAATTTTAAATCAATTCACAACATATGCCTATTGCTATAACCTGCTCTTTCGGTTGATACAAATATACTAAAGAACACAATTTTAAATCAATTCACAACCGTTTTCTTGGTATGGCACACCGTCATCTAGTTGATACAAATATACTAAAGAACACAATTTTAAATCAATTCACAACCGTTTTCTTGGTATAGCACACCGTCATCTAGTTGATACAAATATACTAAAGAACACAATTTTAAATCAATTCACAACAACTTATACTGGAGGTAATGGTGAAGCAGAGTTGATACAAATATACTAAAGAACACAATTTTAAATCAATTCACAACATCAAGGCACTAACACTGAGTTTTGCACTTGTTGATACAAATATACTAAAGAACACAATTTTAAATCAATTCACAACATTTCATAAATTAATCATTTTAAACTATTTGTTGATACAAATATACTAAAGAACACAATTTTAAATCAATTCACAACATTTCATAAATTAATCATTTTAAACTATTTGTTGATACAAATATACTAAAGAACACAATTTTAAATCAATTCACAACTGACTTTGATTTAATACTATATGGTGAGCTGTTGATACAAATATACTAAAGAACACAATTTATTCATTGTCTATTTATTTTTTATAAGTGTTCATCAGTTCGCTTCGCTCGTGTTAAATCAATTCACAACACCTGGAGTTGTTGCATTTAAAGTATTTATGTTGATACAAATATACTAAAGAACACAATTTTAAATCAATTCACAACGTGGAGATAATGTAATATCTGATACATTACGTTGATACAAATATACTAAAGAACACAATTTATTCATTGTCTTTTTATTTTTAATGGTATTCTTCTGTTTGCTGTGCTAGTACTACAAATCTCATCAAAATCTTTACACAAAAAAATCAGGCATGAGTTCTACTGTATTGTCTACTGCGTATTCGCTTAGGTCGGTAATACCTTCATTGGCTAAAACTTCGTCATCAATAAAAAAGTTACCTGAAATAGTTTTGTCTTTTTGTAATATATGATATGCAGCATCTGCTAATATTTCTGGTTTTCTTGAATGTTTTACCATAGTATCGCCACCTAATAAATTTTGTACTGCTGCTGTCGCAATTGTTGTTCTTGGCCACAATGCATTAACTGCAATTTTATTTTTAAACTCACCTGCTAATCCCAATACACATAAACTCATACCAAATTTGGCTATAGAATAACCTAAATGTGGTGCAAACCATCGTTCATTAATACTACTTAATGGTGGTGATAGCATTAATATATGTGGATTTTCTGATTTTAATAAATGTGGTATGCACTTTTTAGAACATAGAAAAGTACCACGCGTATTAATATCTTGCATTAAATCGTAGCGTTTCATATCTAGTGCTGTAGTTGGCGATAAATTAATAGCAGATGCATTATTAATTAATATATCTATGCTACCAAAAGTTTCTACTGTTTTAGCAATAGCACTATCAACAGCTGCTTCGTCTCTAATATCACATTCAATTGCCAAACCATTGCCACCAGCTTGTGTCATATCTTCGGCAGCAGTAAAAATAGTACCAGGTAATTTTGGATGTGGTGTAACTGTTTTAGCTGCAATTACAATATTGGCTCCTGCTTGTGCTAATTTCAATCCAATAGCATGACCAATACCTCTTGTTCCTCCAGAAATAAAAACTGTTTTATTTTTAAAAGCTGTCATATTAAAGTGTAGTATAAAATTTGCTTAGTCTTGCTTCAATTCTTTCTTTCAAAAAGCCATCTTTTTGCATTTGTGTTACAATTGGCGTAACCGACTCTTGTGCTTCTTTTAAAATTACTTTTTTAGTAATAGCATTATCATTTAAAATATCAGCAATGGTTTTTTCTCCATCAAATTCAAAGAAATGATTAATAATGAACTCGGTCAATTCTTTCACTGCTTCTGCTGCAATTAAATCTTTAGCTACTTTTTCGCCACCTTCAACAATTTTCTCTACATGTTTGTCTTTTACTTTTTTAGCTAATTCTTTTACTTTGATGTCTTCTAATTTATTCCATATATTTTTAGCTAATAATTTGAGTTTTGCATCACTCAATCTATCTTTTAAATTTTCTTCACTTTGAGCAATTGATTTAGACAAGTTGGTTGCAATAAACTTTTTAATATTTTTATCGATAGTATCTGAAACACCAGAAAGTGCTGCACCTACTAAACTTTTTCCTAAATTAAAAATAGAACCACCAACAGTTTCATTTGTTGGACTACTTTGCTCCATAAAAGATTTAATCCCATCATATAGGTTATCTGCTAACATTTCTCCATAAAAAGGATTTTTCACTATCCTACTTATAATCTCATCTCTACTTTCTTTTTGGTCTATAATAAAATCTGCAATATCATGGTAAGTATCTTCTGCAATAAAATCACTTAGAGTATGTTTACTTTTCGCAGCTAAATCTCTAATAGCAATGCCTAAATCAACCAAATATTCTTTTTGGTGTTTGGTTAATTTTCTATCTTCTAAGTTTCTTTCTAGAAATTTAATTACATAATCAGCAGAAGAAATATCGTTGAGTTTTGTTTTTTCAAACCAAGACCAAGTAGCTTCTACTTCATTTTTAATGTTTTCTTGAAGTGTTTTTCCTTCAAACTGTGCTAATTCAAAAGCAACATGTGCTTCGTATATTTTTTTAATATCTGCTTTCATAATTTATAAAAATAAAGTTTTTAATTTTATACTAACCTATACATTAGATAAAAATTAGATGGTTGAAAATCTTGCTTTAATATCTGCTAAGTTACCTTTTGGAATGGCTGCAATTAGTTTCTTAGTGTATTCTTTTTGTGGATTGTTATAGATTTCATCAGCTGCACCCATTTCTTCAATTTCGCCTTTGTTCATTACTACCATTCTATCGCTCATAAATTTCACTACAGATAAATCGTGAGAAATAAATATATAAGTAAATTTAAACTCTTTTCTCAACTCAATCAATAGATTTAATACTTGTGCTTGAACGGAAACATCTAATGCAGAAACCGACTCATCGCAAATAATAAATTTAGGATTTAATGCCAATGCTCTTGCTATACAAATTCTTTGTCGCTGACCACCAGAAAATTCGTGAGGATATCTTAAAAAGTGATCAGCTTGTAAGTTTACTTTTTCTAGTAACTCTATTACTTTTTCCTTTCGTTCTTTGTCGTTGCTGTATTTATTATGCACAATCATTGGTTCCATAATGGCATTGCCAATAGTCATTCTTGGATTTAATGAAGAATATGGATCTTGAAAAATAATTTGCATGTGTTCGCGTAAAGCTTTCAACGATTTATTATCGAGATTAAAAATATCTTGACCATCAAAAATAGCTTTTCCTGCTGTTGGTTCAACCAAACGCAAAATAGTTCTACCTAAAGTTGTTTTACCACAACCAGATTCGCCAACCAATCCTAAAGTTTCACCTTCGTAAACATCAAAAGAAACATTATTTACAGCTTTTACATACTCGGTTGCTTTTCCAAAAAAATTCGTTTTAGATGGAAACCATGTTTGCAAATTTTGTACTTCTAATATTTTTTTACCTTGATGTAATTCTTCCAATCGTGCTTTGGTTTGAGCTTCAGTTACTACAAAAGCATCAATCAATTCTTCCATGTTAGCTGCTTTTTCTACTAGCGTTCCATCTGGTTCTACTGTCATGAAATCAGCAATAACTGGTAATTTTCTTAATCTTTTACCTAATGGTGGACGACAAGCTAAAAGTCCTTTGGTGTATGGATGTTGTGGATTTGAAAAGATTTCTAAAACCGAACCTTGCTCTACAATTTTACCTTTGTACATTACAATAACTCTATCTGCTATTTCTGCAATTACACCTAAATCGTGTGTAATAAAAATGGTAGACATGCCTGTTTCTTCGCTCAAATCGCCAATTAATTCTAGTATGGTTTTTTGAACGGTAACATCTAAAGCTGTTGTTGGTTCATCTGCAATTAATATTTTTGGTTGACATGACATTGCCATAGCAATCATTACTCTTTGCTTTTGACCACCAGATAATTGATGTGGATATGCTTTTAAAATTCTTGCTGGATTAGGTAATTTTACTTGTTCAAATAGTTGCAATGTTTTTTCTTCTGCTTCTTTTTTTGAACATTTTTGATGTAGTATAATGGCTTCCATCACTTGATTGCCACAAGTAAACACTGGATTTAAAGAAGTCATTGGTTCTTGAAAAATCATAGATATTTCATTACCTCTGTACTTACGCATTTCTTCGTCAGAAATTTTAGTTAAATCAACCGATTTATCATCAGCTTCGTGATAAATGATAGAACCGTTTGTAATTTTTCCTGGTGGATTTGGAATCAATCGCATGATAGATAAAGAAGTTACTGATTTACCAGAACCTGACTCACCTACTATACCAACTACTTCCTTTTTATTGATATGAAAAGAAACATCGTTAACTGCTTTAACATTACCATTTTCGGTATTAAACTCGGTAACTAAATTTTGTACTTCTAATAATTTACTCATCGTTGACTTATATTCTGCCAAATTAGGAAAAAATAATATTATTTCCATCTATTAAGTCGTCGGCTTTTAACTTTAACACAATTTGTGCTACTGTAGCTACATCTTTTTCGCAATATTTTTTAATGCGTTCTAAACCATTTTCCTGCCAATATACTCTGCCTACATCTTTACCAGAAATATCGTCTTTTGGCGATGGCACTTTTAATAAGTAAGCTAACAATTTAAGTGAAATGTAATTTTTATAATCGCCAAATTTCCACTGATCCATAGTATCAACTAAAGCAACTTCCCAAGGTTTTTTAGATTGTAAGTTTAACAAAGGACTGCTCAATTGCATTTCGTTAATGAGTAATCGTCTGCAAATATATGGTATATCAAACTCTTTGATGTTGTGACCACAAAGTAAAGTTCTTGAATTTTGTGCAAACACTTTTTCTAAATATGCTTGAAATTGAATGAGTACTTGTTTTTCATCATCACCATAAAATGAATTACATTTAATTTGTTTAAATAAACCATCATTTGTAATTGTAGCAATAGAAATGCAAACTATTTTTCCAAACTCTGCTAGGATTCCTGCATTATTAAAATAAAATTCCGACTTATTTTCATCTTCGTTTCTATGCTTTCCTTTCTTTTCTTCCCATAGTTCTTGTTCGTAATTATTCAATTCATCAAAGCTTTTTGCAAATGGCACCGTTTCAATATCTATGATTAATAAGTTGTTGATGTTGATATCTTGTAGCATTACTGTTAAAATTTTCTTATAAAATTAAAAATTAATATGAGATACTCCTCATTTCTTCAAAAAAACGCAATATAAGTCATATTTTTGTAGTACAACTAATTAAACTCTTTTATTATGTCAGATTATCAGGATAATAACGAACAACAAGTTCAAGAACAAGAAAAAAAAGGTGGAATAAACAAGTTGTTATTGTTATTGCTAGCTCTATTACTTGGTGGACTAATTTTCACTGTATTAAAGTTAAAAAAATCTAATGATACCATTGTTGTTAATGAACAAAAAATAACTGAAGTTGAAGCTGCTAAGAATGATTTAGATATGAAATTTAATGCTGCTTTGGCTGATATTGAAAGTTATAAAGCAGAAAATGCTGGCTTAGATAGCTTGTTGAATGTAAAAGAAAATGAATTGTATGCTAAGAAACAAAAAATTGAAAGTTTATTAGCACAAGTTGCAATGTCTAAAAATAAAGACAGTAAAGCACTAAAAGAAGCTCAAGCTTTGATTGCAGAATTGCAGCAAGAAAAAGAAAATTTAAGAACTACACTAGATTCTTTAATGCAAGTAAACCAAAAGTTATTTGACGATAATGTTACTTTAAATAATGATTTAACGACTACTAAAGAAGACAGAGATAAAATTTCTGCTGAAAAACTTAAAATAGAAGAATTAAAACAACAAATGCAAAATAGAATTGATGAAGCATCAATTTTAACTGCTGCTAATTTTTCTATAACTCCAGTAAAAAACAATAAAAAAGGTGAAGAAGTAGAAGTGAAAAAAGCGAAAGATGCTTCTAAATTAAAAGTATGTTTTGATTTATTACAAAATAAAATTGCTCCAAAAGGTGCTACCGAATTAAAAGTTAGACTTTTGGGTCCTGATGGTTCTACTATCCAAATTGCAAGTTTAGGAAGTGGTACTTTAACAGATATAAACACAGGAAAATCTATTCCATATACCTATTCAATTACTCCAAAATTTGATGGCGATACAAAACAAGTTTGTTCATACTGGAATCAAAATTATAATTTCTCTGCTGGTAAATATGCTACAGAAGTATATCAAGAAGGTGTTATGATTGGTAAATCATCGTTTACTTTGAAATAGATTTCTGTTTTTGCAGAAAAAACGATTGACACAAAACTGCTTATATTATATATTGAAATCCATCATTTTTTAGTGATGGATTTTTTGTTTTAATAATAAACACATCGCTAATTAAATAGTACAGAAGTCTAATTTTGTTGTATGCAAAAAGAGCAACAACAATTAAAAGGAATAGTGCTAGTATTACTAGGTGCTGCACTATATTCTACCAAAGCTATTTTTGCAAAACTCATTTTTCCATACGGTGTAGATGGCTTGACAATTCTATGCTTAAGAATGTTATTTTCTTTACCTTTTTATATTGTGATATTGTTTTGGTATAACAGAAAAAACAAAGTCAGTATTGCAAAAAAAGACTATACTGATATTTTAATTGCTGGTTTCTTTGGTTATTACTTAGCTAGCTATTTAGATTTTTATGGTTTAGAATTCATCTCAGCAAGCTTAGAACGATTAATATTATTTATCTATCCAACTATTGTCTTATTATTCGGAAAAATATTATATAAAAGAAAAACTTACTCTTATCAATATGTAGCAATAGTTATTACTTATATTGGTGTTGCCATTGCTTTTCAATCTGACTTAAAATACTATACCGATAATCAAGCAACTGTAAAAGGTGCAATACTCGTTTTTTTAGCAGCTATTTCTTATGCATTCTACTTGTCTAAAAGCGAAAACACCATTATAAAAATTGGTAGCATTCCATTTACTGCCTACTCTTTAATTTTTTCTAGCATTATAGTCATCATACATTACAGTATTGTTCATGGTTTAGATTTATTTCATTTTCCATATCAAGTATATGCTTTATCTTTTATTATAGCAACTATTGCTACCGTATTACCTACATTTATAATGGCAGAAGGTATTAAAATCATTGGTTCAAACAATATGTCAATCATAGCAAGTATAGGACCAATACTTACTATTTTTATGGCAACTTATTTTTTAAAAGAACCATTTACACTACAGCAATTACTAGGAACTATTTTAGTAATTCTAGGCATTTTACTCATCAGCAAAGCAAATATTAAATCAAAAGCTAAACGCTAAATTTTAATTCCCTATTTTTGAAAAAAATCTATTATGTTTCAAGAGAATCTATTCCAAGATAAAACAATTTTAGTTACTGGTGGCGGAAGTGGTATTGGCTATACTATTGCAACCGAATATTTAAAATTAGGTGCTACGGTTTTCATTGCTTCTCGAAATCAAGAAAAAATAGATAAAGCATGTAGTGAGTTGAGTCAACTTGGTAATGTTCACGGACTAATTGCAGACATTAGAGAACCTGAACAAGTACAAGCACTAGCAGATAAAATAAAAGCACATACTGATAAATTAGATATTTTAATCAATAATGCTGGTGGACAGTTTCCATCTGCTGCCGAAAATATTTCTTTCAACGGATTTAAAGCTGTGGTCAATAACAACTTATTAGGTACATTTAATGTAACACAAGTAATGGCTAAAACATTTTTCATTCCACAACAATCTGGAAATATTGTTAACATTATTGCCAATATTTATAAAGGATTTCCAGGCATGGCACATACAGGTGCTGCTAGAGCTGGCGTTGATAATTTGACTAAAACACTAGCAGTAGAATGGTCTAGATTTCATCTTAGAGTAAATGCTGTTGCACCAGGAATTATTGAAAGCTCTGGATTAGACCAATATCCACCACAATTTTTAGCTGGTGTTACTAATGTAATTCCTGAAAAAAGAATGGGAACCATGCAAGAAGTTGCTTGGGCAGTTTTGTTTTTATCTTCGCCAATGGCAAGTTATATTAATGGCGAAACTTTGTATGTTGATGGTGCGAACAGATTGTGGGGCGACCAGTGGAAGATGTAATTCATGCAGATAGAAAATTCGTATAAAGCCATTTGGCAAATTGCCTATCCTATTATTCTAGGAAGCATTGCTCATAGCATTAACCAAATGGTTGATACTGCTTTTATGGGACGAGTGTCTACTGCAAATTTAGGAGCTTCTAATTTAGCTGGATTATATTTCTTTAATCTTACTTTTATAGCTACTGGATTTACTAGAGGTTGCCAAGTAATTATTGCTAAAAGAGCTGGCGAAAATAATTTAAAAGCAATTGGCAAAACAATAGACCATTTACTAATAATAACTTTACTACTCATACTTAGTATTTATATTTTATTAGATATTTCTGAAGAATGGATTATACCAAAACTAGTGCATTCTACTGAAATTGTTGATTTATCATTAGACTACTTACAAATTAGAAAATTTGGTGTTCCTTTTATTTTAATGTGCTACGGATTTAATGCTTTTTATAGTGGTATTGCTAAAACAAAAATCATTACTTATGCTAGTGTAATAATGGCTTTGGTAAATATTGGTTTTGGTTACTTATTTATTTTCGGAAATTTTGGGTTTCCTAAATTAGGCATTAAAGGTGCTGCAATTTCTAGTATTGTAGCAGAATTTGTAATGATGATGATTTATATATTATACTTCATCTATCAAAAATACCAAAAGCAGTTTGAAGCATTTCAATTTAAAGCATTAGAAACAAAATTATTTAAAAGAATAACACAACTCTCCTCGCCTATTGTACTACAAAATATTATTGCCATTAGTTCATGGCAAGTATTTTTTCTTTGTATAGAAAAAGTCGGACAAAATGAATTGGCTGCTTCTAGTATTTTAAAAAGCATTTATATATTTATAGGAATTCCAGTTTGGGGTTTTGGTGCAACAGCAAGTACGGTAGTCAGCAACTTAATAGGTCAAGGAAAAAGTAACGATATTCTAAACAGTATTAAAAAAGTAATTATACTAAGCGTATCATTAACTATGGTTGCCAATTTAATGTTCTTAATTTTCAGCAATCAATACTTACATTTTTTTACCAACGACCAAATTGTAATTGACTTATTCAATCAAAGTAAATATGTATTAAGCATAGGTGTTTTTATTTTTTCATTTACACTAGTATTATCACAAGGTATTGTTGGAACAGGAGCAACTACGGTTACTGCTTTGTTTGAATTTATATTGTCTATTTTTTACATCAGCTTTTGTTTGTATTTCATCTATTACAAAAGAAGTGGCATGCTAGTTTCTTGGCTAAGCGAAATTATTTATTGGTTCGGACTATTTATTTTATCACTTTGGTACTTAAGAAGTAATCATTGGAAAAAATACATTTCGTACGATTAATTTTTATATTTTAGTGCTGAATATCGTTTTATGGAAAAACAAAAGTCTTGGTTCGAAGTTTGGTTTAATTCTCCATTTTATCACATTTTATATAAAAACAGAAATGTAGGTGAAGCAACTGCATTTATTGATAATCTTATACAAAAAGCCAATGTAGAATATGGTACTATTTTAGATTTAGCTTGTGGAAAAGGAAGGCATGCACACTACTTGGCAGAAAAAGGATTTGATGTTACTGGAATTGATTTATCTGAAAATAGTATTGACTTTGCCAACGAGATGTATCACCTAGACAATTTAGAGTTTTATGTGCATGATATGCGTTTGCCATTTAGAATAAATTATTACGACTATGTCTTGAATTTATTTACTAGCTTAGGATATTTTAAAAACTTAAAAGACAATGAAAAAGTATTTGAAAGTGTTCATCTTGGATTAAAAGAAGGTGGCTATTTTCTCATTGATTTCATGAATACAGAACTAGTAATCAACAACTTAGTAGAAAGAGAAGAAAAGAAAATTGATGGTATTGATTTTTTTATTCGTAGAGAAGTTTACGACGGAAAAATCATTAAACACATTAAAATAGAACAAGATGAAAACGAAGTACATTTGTTTAAAGAAGAAGTACAAGCACTTATGCCACATCATTTTCATCAGTTTTTAAACAATACACATTTTTCATTGGTGGATGAATTTGGCGACTATGAATTCAACAAATTCAATGCTAAAACATCACCAAGATATATATTACTTGCTAAAAAATTAAACAATGACTAATAATAATAAAGTAATGGCAATTTTAGGTGCAGGCGATGCGATAAGCTATGCAGTTGCAGAATTATTTGGTAGCAAAGGTTTTAAAATTGCACTCATTTCTCGTAGCAACAAACATTTAGATGCTATGGTAGAATATATGAAAAAAAATAAAATTATTGCTTTTCCATTTTTAGCCGATGTTGCAGATGATGCTTCTGTTAGAGATGCTTTTGAAGACATTTATGAAAAATTAGGCGACATTAGTGTACTACACTATAATGTTTCTAAAATAAAAAATGTAAATATATTAGACGAAACACACGACAGCTTAACCAAAGATTTTAAAATAAATGCTAGTGGTTTGCTTACAGTTTACCACGAAGTAATGTCTGATTTTGAAGCACTAAACGAAGGTACTATTTTGGTAACTGGAGCAAGCGAAGCATTAAATCCTGATATAAATTATGGTGCATTATCTGCAAGTAAAGCGGCACTTAGAAATATAGTGATTAATTTACATCATGCATTAAAAGAAAAAAATATATTTGTAGGCACTGTGTGTGTAAACAACATCACCAATATCAATAAAGAGAATATACCCAATATAGCCAACGCATTTTGGCAATTGTATACTGATAGATTAGAATTTGAAATTGCGGTGTAATGCTAGACACATTGCAATTATTAGATAAAAAATTGTTCACACTAATAAACAGTAGTTGTAGCAATAGTTTCTTCGATTTAATAATGCCAATTATAAGAAACAGATATACTTGGGTTCCTGTTTATCTTTTTATTTTTTACAGTTTAATCAAACAACATAAATCAAAATCAATTTATTTTATTACCTATTTAGCATTGTGTTTTGCTATAACAGACTTTACAAATTATTATATATTAAAACCTTTTTTTCATAGATTGCGACCATGTCATAACGAAATGTTATATGTCAATTTAGTACTCAATCATTGTGGTGGAAAATGGAGTTTTCCATCATCACATGCTGCTAATCATATGGCAATATCAGCAGCATTAATCTATATGAATATTAGTAAAAATATATTTATAAAAGCATTAATTTTAGATTGGGCATTACTCGTTGGCTTTGCACAAATTTATGTAGGCGTACACTATCCATTCGATATTCTAGTAGGTTTTAGCTACGGATTGTTTATAGCATCAATATTGTATTTAGTATTTAGAAGAAAATTAAACTACACTACTACTACTATCTAAAGTATTCTTCAATTTTGCTTTTCAGTTGTTCTGCTATGGTTTCTACTGATGCATCGCTAGTAAATATTTGTGCTTGGTTGTAAAAATCTATTCGTTCGGCTAATTTCTTATCGTAAAAATCAGACAGCTCTGCTTCGGTTAAACCTTGTAATAAAGGTCGTTTGTGCATACCTTTTTTCAATTGTTCTAAAATTCTGTCTTTACTTCTATTAATGTAAACAGTAATGCCTTTACTATTCATCAATTCCATATTATTATTAAAACACGGTGCACCACCACCAGTAGAAATAATTAAATTATCATTTATATCTAGCGATTCTATATATTTGTGTTCTAGTGTTCTAAAATATTGTTCTCCATATTGTGCAAAAATCTCACTGATAGATAATTGCATTTCTGCTTCAATAGCTTTATCCATGTCGATATTATTGTAATTCAATATTGGAGCAATGTTTCTACCAATATACGATTTACCACAGCCCATAAATCCTATTAAAAAAATAAGCATTTATATTAATTTAAGCTTTACCAATTCTAATTCTAGGATCTAATAATCCGTATAAAATATCTACAAAAAAGTTGACAATAATAAATACCAATGCTGTAAATAATACACAACCCATGGTTACTGGAAAATCAAAATTCAATAAAGAATTAACTGCAGTATATCCTAATCCTTTGATATCGAAAATAACTTCTACAAAAAATGCACCTGCAAGTAAAGAAGCAAACCAACCAGAAATAGTAGTTACCACTGGATTCATCGCATTGCGTAATCCATGTTTAAACATAATGGTTTTAAAAGAAAGTCCTTTTGCTTTTGCAGTACGCATATAATCTTGCGACAGTACATCGAGCATGGCAGAACGCGTTAACTGAAAAATAATTCCTATTGGACGAGTACCTAATGCAATAGCTGGTAAGATTAAATTTTTTAGTACGATGACATTATTTCCATAATCGTCTATCGTGGTTAAATCGCCTACTTGTTCTAAACCAGTTAGATTATGTAGTAAAATTCCAAATATATAACCTAAAACTATAGCAGAGAAATACGACGGTACAGAAATACCTAAATTAGACAATGACATAGCAATAGTATCGAACCACGAATGTTGTTTGATAGCTGCTAACACACCAAATAAAACACCAATTAAACTAGCAATAAGCATTGCTGCAATAGCCAACAAAATGGTTTTAGGTAATGCTCGTTTTATTTTTTCACTAACTAGTTCTTTACTTTGATAAGAGCGTCTTAAGTATGGCTTTTTTATGACTAAAGCATTCTCTTTTCCTACAGCAAACAATTTTGTATAATGGTATTTTTCTTTAGCTGTTGCTGTATTTTCATTGATAGAAATTGGCGAAAGGTCGTTTAAATACAAACCCAATTTAGTCATAAATGGTTTGTCTAAACCAAGCTCTTTATTAATAGCTTCTACAGATTCAACATCTGCTCTTTGTCCAAGTGTTAGTCTTGCAGGATCTACAGGTAAGATGTTGAATAAGGCAAATACGACAAAGATGACACCTAGCAAAACTAAGATGCCATAAAAAAACTTTTTGATTATAAATTGTATCATCGTTTATTTTTCAGCAACAAAATAACAAAATATTTTAATACTTAGGGTTATAAGGTATACATATTAAAAAGTAATTAAGCTTATTTAGAAAAAAAGTAATCTATCATCAATTGATAATTATCTTGTGCTGGAAGACAAGTATCTATTAAATATTCTTTTATTGTTGGATACTCTGTTAATCCTCTATAATAGAAAAACTTATGGTCGTCTTCTATAATAAATGGTACTATATCATTGGTTAAACATTCTTTAAATAGTATCAATCTTCCAACTCTGCCATTGCCGTCTTGAAATGGATGGATTTTCTCGAATTGATAATGGAAATCTATAATATCATTTATCTTAATAGGTTCAATATTATGATATGTTTCTAGCAACTGCTTCATATCATTAGCAACATTTTTCGGTTTTGAAGTCTCAATTCCACCAACTATATTAGGTTTTGTTTTATAATCTCCAATATTAAACCAAGTTTTTTTAGCATCAGAAGTGTTATTTTTAAGCAACAAATGAAATTGTTTTATATGTGCTTCTGATAATGGTTCACTAGCAATATCTAACATATAATCGAAACAAGCAAAGTGATTAACTGTTTCTAATATGTCATCTATATTAGTATGGTTAATGCCATCTTCTGTAAACAAAGTATTCGTTTCGTAAATATATCTAGTTTGTTCTTCTGTTAACTGACTTCCTTCAATTCTATTCGTATTATACGACAACTTAATTTGTGTTTGATGATAGATACCACCTTTTAATCTACTATTTTTTTCTTCTTGTAATATGTTTAAAAGGTTCTTCATATATGCAAACTAAGTCTAAAGATAAGTGAATTTATTAATTAGCTAATTGATTAATTATGTAATTAGCTAATTATCAATCTGTATTAATGCAAAAATGGCGTAGTTGACTATGTCCATGTAGTTCGCATCAATTCCTTCGGAAGCTATGGTTTTGCCTTGGTTGTCTTCTATCTGTTTGATACGATGTAGTTTACTCAAAATTAAATCGGTGAAGGAACTAATACGCATATCTCGCCAAGCTTCGCCATAATCGTGATTTTTAGCAATCATTAAATCTTTTATAATTGTATAGTATTTATTGTAATATACTAAAGCTTCTGTTTCTGTTAATTCATAGCTAATGCTATTGTCGTTCTGAATTTCTAGTTGTATCAATGCAATAATACCATAGTTTACACAAGCTAAAAACTCGTCTTCCATACTGTCGCCAATTTTCTGTTCACCTTTTTCGTCAATCGTTCTAATGCGTTTGGCTTTAATATATAATTGGTCGGTAATTGACCTTGCTCTCAACATTCGCCACGAAGTGCCATAATCTTTTGTTTTTTTTATAAACACGGCTCTACAAGCGTCAAAAACAGCATCGTATTGTTTAATTGTTATTTCAATTTGGCTAGACATTGCTACAAAAATAAAGAAATTGTACTTTTATAAGTTTATTTTAAGATAAATATTCTAATGAACAACATTTGTATCAACGCCAATGGTAAGTTATTGTATAGTGAAACGCCAATTATTATGGGAATTTTAAACCTTACACCAGATTCTTTTTTTGATGGTGGACAGTATAATAATGATGCAATTATTTTAAAACATGTAGAACAAATGGTTAATGATGGTGCTACGATTATTGATATTGGTGGTATGAGTTCTCGACCGAATGCACAAGAAATTAGTGTTGAAGCAGAAATTAATCGAGTAATTCCTACATTAAAAAAGATTAGACAAGCATTTCCGAATATTTTTATTTCTATTGATACTTATAGAAGCGAAGTGGCAAGCGTTGCAATTGACGAAGGTATTGACATTATTAATGATATTAGTGCTGGAAATATAGATGAACAATTAATTGATGTTGTAGCAAAATCTAAATTACCATATATTATTATGCACATGCAAAATACACCAAGCAATATGCAAGACAATCCTAATTATAATGATATAGTGTTGGATATTATGGATTTCTTTAACAACAAAATAATTGAGTTAAGAAATAAAGGCATTAAAGATATTATACTTGATGTTGGATTTGGTTTTGGCAAAACGATAGCTCAAAATTATATACTACTAAAACATATAACTAAATTTAATGTATTTAATTGTCCGATTTTAGTTGGTATTTCTAGAAAAAGTATGTTGTATAAACTATTAGCTATTGAACCACAAGATGCATTAAATGCAAGTACTGCTGCACATATGTTGGCATTACAAAATGGTGCTTCTATTTTAAGAGTTCACGATGTAAAAGCAGCAAAAGAATGTATTGATATTTGGAATTTTTATAGACAAGTAGATTGATTAGGTTTAATTTTACTGTATTGAAAATTATAAATCAAACTAAACTTCATGAAAAAGTATTAAATTTGATAAAAGCATATCAAAATGACAACTCGAAAAATATCGTTAGACTTACCAAATGATATTCTTTTAGCATTAAATGAGTCTGAAAATGAACTAAAAAAACGCATTAAGCTAATTTTAGCAATACAACTTTATGACTTGCAAAAGTTAACCATTGGAAAAGCTGCTCAACTATCTGAAATGTCTCGATTTGAGTTTGAAAAAGAACTTTCTAATAATAAAATTTCAATTTCAAACTTAAACGAAGAAGATGTTTTAAACGATATTGAAAAATTGAAATAATGAAAAATGGGCTTTTAATTGCAGATGCTGGACCAATTTTTTCATTAGCAATAATTGATAAATTAGATTTATTAAATCAACTTTTTGATGAAAAAAAATCTCAAAAGCAGTTTGGGAAGAAATAACTTTAGATAAAAGCACTGAGTTTTATAATACAATAAAATTCTTTTTTGAATCGAGAATTGTTTCAATTAAAGGATTTAATGATTTATCATTTATAATGGACTATGGAGAATCTGAATCAATAATTCTATATAAAGAATTAAATGCTAACTTTTTACTCATTGATGATAAAAAAGCAAGAAAAATTGCAGAAAATTTTAATATATAATGCATAGGTACTTTAGGAATTCTATCAACAGCTAAAGACAAAAATATTATAAAAGAATTAAGACCAATTTTTCAAACTTTACTAGAAAGAAATAGATACTATTCTATAAATCTATTAAATAAATTACTTGAGCTACACAACGAATCAATAATCTAATTTTATTATAATATAAATTAGTTAAAATTGAAAATAACTTAATCATTTAACTGTTAAAACTAAAAATCCACTTAGCATTAATGTAGCACCTAATGCAATACGCCAAGTAAACTGTTCATTTAAAAATAAAAAAGAAAGTATAAGTGTTACAATAATACTCGCTTTATCTATTAAAGCAACTTCAGATACATTTCCAATTTTTATTGCTCTGTAGTAAAAAATCCAAGAAAGTGTTGTTGTTAATGCAGAAATTCCTAAGTAACTAATATCTTTTGTTGTTAAGTTGGAAAAATCTTTAAGTGGATTGAATACAAAAATATTTATCCAAACAAATAAGAACACAAAACAAGTTCTAATAGCCAAACCTGTATCTGCACTTACATTTTTAAGTCCAGCTTTAGCAATAACAGCTGTAACTCCTGCAAAAAACATGGAAATAACTGCATAAAACTGATATGTTTTCATTTATTATGATATAATGTTTATCTAAATTAAAAATTATGTGTTATTAATTGACTTTTGATGTTCTTTATTAGAAAAATAAATAAGTACTACCATCAAAATAATAGCAACTAATGAAGCTGTTAATGTACCTAAGTCTAGTCCACCTTTTGCGTGTGGTTTTGTTAGGAAATCGCCAAAAGTTGCACCAAATGGTCTAGTAAAAATAAATGCTATCCAAAACAATAGTATTTCATTTAGCTTGGTAAAATAATGTAATAAAATAACGATAAGAATAATTACTCCAGTTACTATTGCACCATTAAGATAGCTCAATCCAATATTATCACTTAAAAAATCACCAAAAGCTGTACCTAAACTATTAGAAAACAAAATAGCTATCCAATAATATATTTCTTTTTGTTTATTGATGATTGGATATACTTCTAAATTTTTAAATTTTTTGTACCACAGTAATAAGGTAACAGCCAAACCTATAGTTAATAATAGACTACCATAAGCATAACCTAAATGTAAGCTTCGATCTATAAAATCTGATATTTCTGTACCAAGTGTAGTTGTACCTATAATGACTAACCAATATATATATGGAATATACTTTTTTACATTTAATTGAGCTATTAATACGATAATAAAAAATATAAGTGTTATACCAATTCCAGTGGCGTAACCTAAGTTAAGTGTCATTGAAATAAAATCGCCAAGCGTTTCTCCGAGTGTTGTAGCTACTATTTTCATTAACCAAAAGAGCAAGGTTATTTTAGCTACTTTATTTAAAGTTTCCATATACAAAGGTGATTATAAATAAAATATTAGCTGTGTTAAGAAAGGTTAATTATCAGCACGCACTTTTCAATACGCTCTCAATACCAAATGATGGATTAAGCTTTCTAAAATAGCTTTGTTAGTATTGTCTAAATTTAATTGTGCTAAGTTTGTTTTGGCTTTTGCAATATAACTGTCTCTGGTTTTTATTACTTTCGCTTTGATGTTGTAGCATTCAAAAATAGTCAATACTTGATTTATTTTATCATCATTATTAATAGTATTTGATAATAAAATATCAGATAATTCACTATCATCTTTAATACTACTGTCTGCTAATGCTTTAATCATTAACAATGTTTTTTTATTTTGAATGATGTCGCCACCAATTTGTTTACCAACTTGTTTATTATCACCATAACAATCTAAAATATCGTCTTGTATTTGAAAGGCAATACCTAAGTTCAATGCATAATCGTATAATAAATTCGCATCTTCTGTTGTAGCATTTCCAAGTAAAGCACCAATTTGCATAGCTGCTGCAATTAAAACTGAAGTTTTTAATGTAATCATATAAATATAATCTGCTTCAGTTACTACAGTTTGCGTTTCAAAATTTATATCGTATTGCTGACCTTCACAAACTTCTATTGCTGTTTGATTAAATATTTTAAATACTAAAGTTAATTTTTCATTATCTATTTTTGATAGTAATTCGTAAGCTTTAATCAACAGAACATCGCCACTTAAAATTGCTGTATTGATATTGTATTTTTCATGTACTGTTTGCTGATTTCTTCGCAAAGGTGCATCATCCATTACATCATCATGAATTAATGTAAAATTATGAAAATACTCTATGGCTAAAGCTGCTGGTAATGCATCATTTACATTTCCTTTGTATAATTGATTGGCTAATAATAATAGAATCGGTCGCAGTCTTTTTCCACCAATATTTAAAAAATAAGTATTGGGTTCATATAATTCATTTGGTGTTGTAGGCAGTTGTTGTGCTTGTAAATAATCTAAAAAAACGCTTCGCAAATCATCAATTAATAACATCTTAACTATTTCTAACAAAATTAAACCTTTTGGTAAACTATAATTGCATATTCTATAATAATTTTAGATAACGAATTGAATCACTATGAATTTTAAAACAATAACAGAACAAAGTATTGCTATTTGCCACGAAGATGTTGCTTTTTTTGAATACAGTTCTAGAGAAAAAACACTAGCTTTCTATTTTACTTTTATTCAACAAATCAATCAATATGCTGAACAGTTTAAACCTATATTTAGTAAAAACTTATTTTTAATATTTTTAGATGATGATGTAAAGCAATTAAAAACGGCTTATGTTGATGTAATGCATCCAATATTAGAAGATGCACTACACACTGGCGAAGTGCAAAAAAGAGCTTTCGTAGAAAAATCGTATATAGAAGTGTTATGGTGGAGTTTTATTGTAGTGCTACAAACTTGGTCGAAAGATGCATCAAATCAACAAGAAGATACTGATGTGATGATTGAAAAAGCAGTACATTTTGCTTACGATTCTATTGCTCCAAATGCATTTGACTCTGGTTTTGATTTGGCAAAGTTTTTGATTCAGTTAAACAATAAGTAAAGATGAAAGAGCAAAACAAAATTCCTACTTCCAAAGTGCAAAGAGCATCTAGATTTTTAAAAACTGGTGTTAAAGTTGGTAGCAACTATGTAAAATATGCTGCAAAATCTATGGTTTCAGAAACCAATAAAGCAGATTTAGACAAAAAAAATGCCGACGAAATTTTTGAATTGCTCAATCAACTAAAAGGAAGTGCCTTAAAAGTAGCTCAGATGATGAGCATGGACACTGGCTTGTTACCAAAAGAGTATGCCGAAAAGTTTGCACAAGCACAGAACAATGCCATGGCTTTGTCTGGTCCATTAATTACCAATACTTTTATCAAGCAATTTGGCAAAGCACCCAATGCTATTTACGATGAATTTGATGCTACTGCAAAACACGCTGCTTCTATTGGTCAAGTTCATGAAGCGTATAAAGATGGTAAAAAGTTGGCTGTAAAAATTCAATATCCTGGCGTTGCTGATGCTATTCACAACGATATTAATATGGTAAAACCTTTGGCTGCTCGACTAATTGGTGTGCCTACTTCGTTTTTAGATTATTACGCAGAAGAGTTTGAAGCAAGATTAACAGAAGAGTGCGACTACAATTTAGAGTTGCAAAATGGTTTGGAAGTAGCTGCACTTTGTCAGTCATTAGACAATGTAGTGATTCCGAATTACTATAAAGAATTATCTTCTGATAGAGTATTGACAATGGATTGGATTGAAGGAATGCCATTGCAAGATTTTATTAATTCTGATGTTAGTCAAGCTATTAAAAATAAAATTGGACAAACTTTGGTAGATTTTGTATTTCAACAAATACATCATGCAAAGCGATTTCATGCAGATCCACATCCAGGAAATTTTTTAGTAACTAATGATTACAAATTGGTTGTGCTTGATTTTGGTTGTATGAAAAGTATTTCAGAAGATTTTTATAAAACTTATTTTTCTTTAGCCGATGAAAATCTACAACAAGATGAAGCTAAAATTAAAGAACAGTTGATAAAATTAGACATGCTTAGAGCTGATGACAGCAAGGAAGATATGCAATTGTTTTATAGTACAGCAAAGAAATTAATTGATATAATTACTGAACCTTTAAAGCACGATACTTTTTATTTTGGTGATGAAGAATATACCAATCAATTGAATCGAGAAGGTGAACAATTGAGTACTAACAAAGAGTTTAGAAAACCAAAAGCTATTCGTGGTAATAGAGATGCTATTTATTTACATCGAGCATTTTTTGGTATGTACGCTATCTTATATCAACTAAAAGCTACTGTAAAAATGGACAAATCATTTTTAGAAGATTTAGTTAGATAAATATAAATATTCTTTTTTTTAATTATCAAGAGATAAAGAAATTATCTTGTCTTTTAAGTAATCAGAATATATCTTTGCCTCATTAGGTGTTAAATGTACACCATCGCTTGTTTTATAAAGTTTAATATTACTTGGAAGTTTAATAAATAAATTATTAGGAAAATCATTTGCTATTCTATTACGCAAATAACATGCTCTGGTTAATTGTACTAGTTTAGGATTTACAGGCATTTCAAAAAAGATAACTTTTGAACCCTTGGATTCCAAAAACTCAATATTATTTTTAAGCTTATTAAATAATTTATCCATCTTCATTGTGTCAGTTTTTTCTGAATAATAATTTATTTGTAGGTTTAACATTTTATAAAAAACTGAGTTATCAGCTATATTTTCTTTATTTTTTAAATCAAAAAATAATTTAATTCTATTTTTTAAACCATAATGTAATATATCTAAAATAAAATTTGTGACTGGATAGAAAAATCTATTTTCTACATAAGAAAGTGGATGTTTGTCAGTTCTAAAAATCAAAAAATTCTTTTTAAGCACATTTAGTATAGGAGAAGATATTATCTCATTAAAGTTTTTATTCTCTTCACGATTGATGACATTTATTTCTATGTAAATATTTTTTGGTAGTTTGTTTTTGTTTTTTATAATATTTAAGCCATCAAATATACATTGACCGCTAAGTGAAAGATTATAAAAGTTAGGCAAGCTATCCATCTGAAGTCTTTGAGCTAATGAAGAACCAACTATTACATTATCAAAACTGTCTGTATCGTAAATAAACTTTTCTGCATTCACTATATTGGCTTGCCATTGATGTTGAGATATACTAAATGAATTATATCTAAGGAAGATACTCCAAGTGAGCAAAAGAAATATTGTAAATATTATAGTCTTTCTTATCATACAATTAAAATTGAAAATAAATAAAACTTCCAGGGACTCCAGCATTTGTTATTATTAGGAACAATAACATTCCGTAAAAAACAAATTGATATTTTTTAATTAATCTACTATTAAAGTAAAAAGTATACAAATAAAACAAGTGGTGCAAAATAACAGGCAATGAAAAAATAAATATATTAGAAATTAATTGAATATTAGGGCTTTTGTATGTATTTGTAAATATACATTTTATATAGTCAACTACATGACTAAATTCAGGTAGTTTAAATAGTAACCATGCAAGTGATACCATAAAAAATACAAATAGCATTCTAATACCAGTTACTATAAAGCTTCTTTCTATCTGTTCTTCTTTCATGAAAAACCTTTCAATTGCTAGAACCAATCCATGAAAAGCCCCCCATACAGCATAACTCCAAGATGCACCATGCCAAAGACCTCCGAGAATCATTGTCATCATTAGATTTATATATGTCCTTGCTTTTCCTTTTTTATTTCCACCTAAAGGAATATATAAATATTCTTGCAAAAAGGAAGAAAGAGAAATATGCCACCTTTTCCAAAATTCTTTAAAAGAAGTTGAAATATATGGAAAATTAAAGTTGTCACTTAAGTTATAACCAAATAGTCTTGCTATTCCTATAGCTATTAACGAATATCCAGCAAAATCAGCATAAATTTGACAAGAATATCCAAATAACATCATTATTAAACTATAGCTATCTTGATTTTGAAAATAAGGATACTCAATCCAAAAAGTAAAGTCTTTTAAATTATCAGCTACTACGACTTTAAGAAAATATCCCAAGACTATTTCCTTAAAACTCTTCTCCCAATTTATTGCACTAAATTTCTTTTCTTTTATTTGAGGATAAAATTCATGTGCTTTTACTATCGGGCCAGCAACTAACTGTGGAAAGAATGAAATAAAAAAAAGTGTATTCTTTGCATGCTGATATAATGATTCTGAAATAATCTTATCTTCATTAGAGTTAATTCCTTTATAGACATCTACTACTAAACTAATTCCTTGAAATGTAAAAAATGAAATGCCAATGGGCAAAGGAATTGTAATAAGAAAATCACTAAGATCGGTATCCTTAAAAAAGGTAAAAGATATTAATCCAGCATACTTATAAAAAGCTAAAATAAGAAGATTTGAACTAACACCAATCCAAGCAACTAATTTTTTATTTTTAGTTTTTTCTGAAAATATATAATAACTACTTAATATATTAATACCTGCAGAAAACAACAATAAGGTAACAAGAGCAATATTATTCCATGAATAGAAAATCAAACTTGATATAATAAGAATATTCACTTGATATTTAGATAGTTTAGGAATATAATAAATCAGCATTGTGATTAATACTAATCCAACAAATGAAAAACTATTAAATAACATCTATTATTTTCTTAGAACTCAAAGATATGTATTTATTTTATAGTACAGCTAAAAAATTAATTAATATTATTACTGAACCACTAAAACATGACACTTTTTATTTTGGTGATGAAGAATATACCAATCAACTGAATCGAGAAGGCGAACAATTGAGTACGAACAAAGAGTTTAGAAAACCAAAAGCCATTCGTGGTAATAGAGATGCTATTTATTTGCATCGAACATTTTTTGGTATGTACGCTATCTTATATCAACTAAAAGCTACTGTAAAAATGGACAAATCATTTTTAGAAGATTTAGTTAGTTAGAAGTTAATGACAATTGATTAGTAGTTATTTATATATTATAAAAAATCAATTACTTTATATCCATTTTTTGTATTGTTGAGTACTAGTGTTTTGTATTTGAAGTTTTTGTCTCGTATTCTTACAATAAACTCGCCAGTGTTTACTCCATCAACTCTCAAGTTTGACACGATATTGAGTTAATTAATTGATTATCAACAATAGTGTTATTGGATTGGCTCACTACAAATTGGATTTTATAGTGTTAGTTTGTCTTTTGGAATGATGGGTTGTAATGGCATTAAACCTATTGCTCTTTGAAGTGCAATTTCGTTTTCTGTTGGTCTTGAACGTACATAGATTTGCTCTTTATTGTGTTGTAACAAGCTTACTTGCATTTTATTTAGCGTAGTTCTTAGCGTATTCTCTGTGAGTTTTAGTCCGCTTTTATTGGTTCTTTGTAGTGTGTAGTTTAATAGTGTATAAGCGATATAGCATAAACAAATATGTCCTTTAATTCGTTTGTCTGTCCAATGAAACATGGGTCTTATTTCTAAGTGTGCTTTAAAGGTTCTAAAGGTGTGTTCTATTTTATAAAGTTGTTTGTATTGTTCTAATACTTGTGTTGCTGTAAGGGTTTTGTTGTTGGTGCTAATAGCCAAAATGCCATCGTACTTTGCATCGTTTATTAGTTTTTGTTCATTCAGTTCATAGCTGCCTTTTGGGTTTTGTTGTATATAAAACCTACTTGCTTTTTTGGTAATTAGAGCTGTATTTTTTAATAGTATTTTAGCTGTAGCTTCTTTGTCTTCTCTATCTTGTTTGTCTTTTTTTGCTCGTTTTTGGCTGTGTGTTACGATGATTGTTTTACCATCGTGTTCTACGGTTTTATATGTAATTACAATGGCTTCGCCAGTTGTATCATGGTATATCCATTGTTTGGTAAAAGAAGCTAAATCGGTAAGCTCGGTTTGTAATGTTTTAGGTAAACTTTTGATGCGTTCGCCAAGTATAAATTCGTAGCCATTGTTTTTGGTAATTTCGATGTTATGTTTCGATAACATACCTCTATCTGCTACCATAATTATTTTTTCTATTTGATATTGTTTTTTTAAATCGATTAATGCTTTTTCAAAAGTATGTCCTTCGTAGGTATTGCCTTCAAAAATTTGATAACCAATCGGATTTTTATCAGTATCTATGAGCATACAAAACAAGATTTGTGTGTTTCCTATTTTGCCATCTTTACTAAATCCTTTTTGCCTAAGTTTGCCTTGTTGTTCTACTTCACTTTCAAAATACAAAGTGGTTACATCATAAAATACAACATCCAATTTTTGATTAAATAAATCTCTGCCTGTTTGGAAAATTTGTTGTTGAATGAGCGATTGATTGTCGGCTAATTTATCTAAAGTTCGATACAAGTGATGTAGCGAAACAGTAGGCAAATTAAGATATTCCGACTGATGTAGATAATTTTGATGTTTACTACACGGATCTTGTAATCGCTCTAAAAGCATCAACAAAACAGCATCCGAAAAATTAAATTGTAGTTTGTTTTTTGAGGCTATTCTGCGAAACACATCTTGCAAACCATAATGCTGTAATACTTTTTGGTAGAGGTATTGATAGCCATAATTGTATCTGCCTAATTCTAACAAATCGCCAGTTAGCAATGCCTTTACTTCGCCACCACCTAACTCAAATAATTGGATACCGATGGCTCGCAATTGGGCTGGTTTATAATCTTCTACTTTGCCAAGTGTGTGTAATATTTTGTGCTTTGATTTGCCCTCATCATTTCGATAGCTTTCTAAGATACGCAAATACGTGCCTGATGATTTTTTCTCTATCCGCAAAAATGACATACTGCAAAAATAGAGCGGATAAACTAATTATAAAAGCAACCAAAAAAAAATCGGCTCACTACAAATTTGAAAAAATAAAAACAAAACTCAATAAAATAAGGCGTTCTCAGTCATATTTTATGAAAAGGTGTCAAACTCGAGAAGAATATACCAATCAACTGAATCGAGAAGGCGAACAATTGAGTACGAACAAAGAGTTTAGAAAACCAAAAGCCATTCGTGGTAATAGAGATGCTATTTATTTGCATCGAACATTTTTTGGTATGTACGCTATCTTATATCAACTAAAAGCTACTGTAAAAATGGACAAATCATTTTTAGAAGATTTAGTTAGTTAGAAGTTAATGACAATTGATTAGTAGTTATTTATATATTATAAAAAATCAATTACTTTATATCCATTTTTTGTATTGTTGAGTACTAGTGTTTTGTATTTGAAGTTTTTGTCTCGTATTCTTACAATAAACTCGCCAGTGTTTACTCCATCAACTATTGCCATCCATAAACAAAAATTTAAACTGTATTGTTTTTGCCAACATGATAGTTTATAGTTAGAAAAATTAGTGTTTTTTAAATACGAATTGAGTTTTGTTTTAGTTGTTTCTTTTAATTCTCCTTTCCTACCCTTGTTATAGTTAAAAAAATCATTATCTAAAATTGTAGCAAAATATGATAAGTACCAACTATTGTCTACATTATACTCTCGTACTGCTAACATCCAAAGTGCAGCAATAGCAATAGCATCATCTTTGTATAATTCTTCAGTATAGACAAATTCGTTTAAGTTTTCTGCTAAGCCATCATCAAAACTTATCATATATTCGTTTGGCAATTCGCCTTCGTCTATAGAAATTTTAATTGGTTCTGCTTCTTTCAAAAATATTTTTTCTTCTTTCTGACTTAGCGTATTGAGTACTGTGCAAGAAGAAGTTAAGATTATGAGTGTTATATATAGTATTTTTTTCATTTTTATTTGTTTTAAAAGTTCCATCAAATGAAAACAATTGATATTTGTGTAATATAGTTATCATTAAACGCAGCGTCCTCTTCGAGAGACACTGCTAAGAATATATACATAATTTATTTAATTTTTTAATTATAAAAAGGTGTTTCATATAAAAAGTCGTCAAAGTTTGGAATATCTTCGAATGAATATAGCGTTGGTTTAAAATTTATTGTATCTGTATTTACTTTTTGATTTTGAATTGTAACATCCCAACAACTTTCTTCATGTATAGCTTTTCCTGTTAAATAGTTCATGCTATACTTATTATAATCGCAATCTCCACTTTGGTAATATAAAATATCTTTTCCAATAACCATGTAGTTATTGTACTTAGCATCATATCTTATTTTAAGTGTTACATCGTTACGCATTGCTTGATAGCTTATTGCTATAACACCTTTTTTATTAACTGAAAAGGTTTGATTATCATCATCTGAATAAAAGAATTTTGGTTGGTTGAATGTTTGGTTTTTATTACCTTCAAAAATGGCGACACTGGTAACTATGTTATCTTCATTAAGAATAGTATCTATAACTATAGTCATTGCATCTTTTATACCATCGAAGTTTACATCTTGCAGAAGAAATAAATTTGCATCATAGATTTTAAAATATTTTTTAATTTCATTGGTGTCTTTTAATACATTTTTTTTAGTTTGGTTTGGCATTGTATCAACAATACTAGTTTTAACTTTATCTTGAATACTAGTTTTCTGCTTGCACGACAAAGAAAAAAGCATATTAAATAATATTATTATATTTATCTTCATCATAAACATACTACTTTCATTATTTTATAATTATTATAAGTTGTAATGGCTAATATAGCTAATAAAATAAAACCTATATTTGGCATAAATGTAGTTAATGATATTATTTTTATATATACTATCATCATAGTTGGAATTGTAAAAAACAAACCATAAGAAAAAATAAAATTACTTTCATCATTAGCATTTGAAGATTTATAACTTATTACAGAAGATGCTACTGCTCCAAGTACTAAACCTATTACATCTATAAAAAAGACTTCTAAAACAAATATTTTAAAGTTAAATTCTTCTAAGGAATTAATTAATAAAACAGCTACAAAAGGCAGTAATAATCCAATAATAAACAATAGTTTTTGAGTAGTTGGTTGTTCATCAATTTCTCCATAGTAATCTATAGTGCCTGCAATTTTTACGGTTGGATATATAATTAAAATAAACAAATAAAATATAATGTGTAAAAAGAATATAAAATCTAAAATTGGATTTTTACCGTTAAAATAATTATTGCCTTTTACTGTAAAATAAAAGCCACTAATAATTAACACTATACTTGCTACTACAATAAACGGTATTAGTACAAAAAATATTAAGTCTAAAACAATACTAAATAATGATGGTATTGCTGTATCTTTTAAAACCTTATTTTTTTCGACTTTATTCTCCATTTACTTTTTTGTTGCTTCTTTTATAGTGTATGTTATCTCCAAGTTATTAATAGCATCTAAGTTAACATTTATAACTGAAGATTTATTTAACAGCAATTCATTTATAGAAAACTCATATTTATCTAAAAAATCATCAAATGTTATTTTATCTCTATCATAAAATAGAATTTTTATTGAATCGTTTGATGTAAGTGTACCATTACTAGATTCAGTATTTTCTACTTGAAGTGTATTTTTAAAAACCTTTGATTTAAATTCTTGAAATGCAGGATATTTTATAATAAAATAGGAATCTGGTTTTTTGTTGCCATAACCCAAAATTTTTACATCGGTATTAATTTTTGAAACATTATATTCATTAACTAATAAATTTAAATTATATAATTTTGGAATTGCCACACTGTTTACAATTTGATTACTAGCATCTAACACAAAATACTTATTATTTAATGGATTTTTATAATCAGACTGTTTGAGTTCAACATCAAATAGAAGGTCTATATTTTTATTTGAAAATTGTGTAAAATTAATATAAGAGAAATCTATTACTGCTGTATCAGAAGTAATTCTACTGATACTAAATGAGTTTCGTAAATCATCAAACCATTTAGGATTTTCAATTCTCACAAATTTATTTTTCTTTTTTCTATATTTTGGATATACTTCTATTTGCAATGGTGCATTATTGAATTCAGTTATATAAGTGCTTAATGACTTAGTAAAAATTATTTGCACTTGAAAACCTTGAGTATGATACATTGCTTTATCTGCCAAAACTGTAATTGATTTTATTTGTGGTAATTCTTGACTTTTTAAAGTAGCAAAAAGAAATAAAAACAATGCTATTATTAAATACTTTTTATTCATTGTTATTAATTTTTAATAAACTTAATTGTACTAGCATCATCAAACTGAATAATATACATGCCTTTGGCAAAATTGCTTACATCTATTTGTTTTATGTTAGCAAACTGCTTAATTATTTGTCCAATTTCATTTATAATAGTAGCATTAAAATTATCTTTTCCTTTAATATTTAAAATATTGATTACTGGATTTGGATAAATACTAAATTCCTCCACATGATGATTGTTTTCTATATTAACTATTGCTATATCAGAATAAGTAAATGTTTCATCTAAATCTATTTGTTTTAAGCGATAGTAGTTGTTGCCATTTTCTGGTGTTTGATGTGTAAAATCATAAGAAGTATTAAATGAAGCGTTGCCTTGTCCTTCTACAAAACCTATAGTAATCCAATTAATAGCATCTGTACTGTACTCAATTTCAAAACCTTTATTGTTGATTTCTGTAGCAGTTTCCCAATTTAGTATTACTTCATTATTATTTTCTGTTGCTGTAAATGAAAGCAACTCTACTGGCAACACACACATTAAATTATCGCCGGTAATTGTCCACGAGCTATTGTCAATTAAATTTTGTCTTGCAGTAGCACCAGCACAATAATTTAAGTTTAAAGCACCAAGCGAAACATTATTTTGTACTGTTTGTGCTTCCCATCCTATTAATATATTATCGTAGTTAGCTAAAGATAATGCGGTGTTGTCTAACATATTGGTCATATCTGCAACATTGGAGATATCCCAAGTTCCTAAATTTTGGTTAAATGAACTTGCATTTTCAAACATTAAAGCCATATCTGTTACGCTACTCGTATTCCAAGTACTAATATTTCCATTAAAAGCCGTAGCATTTCTAAACATAGCAAACATGTTTGTAACATTACTTACATCCCACGAACTTATATTTAAAGCTGAGAAATTATTCTGTAAAGTGTTATTATTAGCAGTTCTTAATTGCTGACTACTAGCTCCATTAAACATATATGCCATACTAGTTACCTTACTTACATTCCACGAAGATAAATCTTGGTTAAAGGAACTTGTATTATAAAACATAGCTAACATATCGGTTACATTGCTTACATTCCAATTATTTAATGGTTGGTTAAATGCAGTTGCTTCATAAAATATTGATGCCATATCAGTAATAGTACTTACATCCCAATGATTAATGTTGGCATTTAAACTTGTACATTTATAAAACATACCTCTTAAAGAAGTTACGCCACTTAAATCTGGAGCATCTATTGCTGTTACATTTAAGTTACTACAGCCATTAAATGCAAAATACATACTTGTCCACTCAATATCTCCCCATTGGTCTACACTTAAAATTTTATCTTTATCATCCGTATTATTAAAATAAAGCATTGAGAGGTTACCTCGTATACGAATAGTATATGTGCCAGCCACACCAAAATCATGAGTAATACTGCTTCCAATACCCAATTCATCAAAAACACCATCATTGTTCCAGTCTACATCGTATCCGAAACCAGTACTTGAAGCTGGAATTGTAATAGATGTATTAGAAGATGAACCTGCATTATCTGTTTTCCAAGTGGTAATAAATGGCTCCCCACAAGCTTTGCCATCGCCATTAATTATCCAACCATTTGTAGTAATTAAATTATTTCTTTGTATATCTGCTGCACAATATCTTAAATTAATAGCTCCTAATGAAACATTATTTTGTACAGTTTGTGCTTCCCAGCCAATAAGTGTAGCATCGTAATTGAGAATATCTAAGCCACTATAATTTAACATCCAAATCATCTCTGTTACATTACTTACATTCCATGTATTTAAAGATTGATTGAATTCACTCGCGTTATTAAACATAAATGACATATTAGTTACATTACTTACATTCCAGTTATTTAATGGTTGATTAAATAGAGTTGCATTATTAAATATATATGACATATCTGTTACACTACTAACATCCCAATTATTTAATGGTTGATTAAATGCAATTGCATTATAAAACATACCTGACAAATCAATTACACTACTTACATTCCAGTTATTTAATGGTTGATTAAAAGCATCTGCTCTTGAAAACATATATGACATATTGGTTACATTACTAACATCCCAATGATTAATATTAGCATCGAAATTAGTGCAATTTGAAAACATAGAATGAAGAGAAGTTACATTAGATAAATCTGGAGCATCTGTTGCGATAACATTTAAATTGCTACAATCCCCAAAAGCATATTCCATAGAAGACCATTGAATATCGCCCCATTTATTTACGCTTAATATTTTGTCTTTATCGCCAGTAGCATGAAAATATATTCTAGGAAAAGCACCTTGTATGCGAATGGTATAAGTACCAGCAACGCCAAAGTCGTGTGTAACATTGCCAGTAATATTAAATTCATCAAAAATACCATCGTTGTTCCAATCTACATCGTAATTGTAACCAGTGCCTGTTGTAGGTATGGTAATAGAAGTACTAGAAGAAACACCTGCATTATCTGTTTTCCATGTAGTGATGAATGGCTCACCGCAAATTTTATTATCTCCAGTAATTGTCCAGCCATAAGTGCTTATTAAGTTGCTTCTTTGCACATCTGCTGCACAATATTTAAGATATGTAGCACCGAGAGGCACATTGTTTTGTACTGTTTGAGCTTCCCAAGCAATTAGTGTATTATCGTAATTATCCACATCTAAACCAGAGAAAGACAACATATCTGTCATATCTGTTACAGCTGTAATATTCCAGTTAGCTAATGATTGATTGAATACTGTTGCATGATTAAACATATATGACATATTAGTTACGCTACTTACATTCCAAGTATTTAATGGTTGATTAAATGATGATGCGTATATAAACATCTCTGACATATTAGTTACGCTACTTACATTCCAAGTATTTAATGGTTGATTAAAGGCGTTTGCCGAAAAAAACATAGCTGACATATTAGTAACACTACTAACATTCCAATTATTTAATAGTTGATTAAAAGCATCTGCATTATGAAACATCTCTGACATATCTATTACACTACTAGTATTCCAATTATTTAGTGGCTGATCAAAAACATTAGAATAAGAAAACATATATGACATATTGATTACGCTACTTGTATTCCAATTGTTTAGTGATTGATTAAAAACATCTGTATTGTAAAACATATATGACATATCTATTACATTACTTACATCCCAATTATTTAATGGTTGATTAAATGCTATTGCGGCACTAAACATTCTATGCATATCTGTTACATTACTTACATTCCAATTATCTAATGGTTGATTAAAAGCATATGCTAGATAAAACATAGCCGACATATCAGTAATAGTAATTACATTCCAATGATTAATGCTAGCATTAAAATTAGTACAACGAGCAAACATTCCATCTAAAATGGTACAGATGCTTAAATCTGGTGCATCTATAGCTGAAGATATTAAATTAGTACAACCATGGAAAGCATTTTCCATTGAAGTCCATTCAATGTCTCCCCATTGGTCTATACTTAGTATTTTATCTTTATCGCCAGCATTATTAAAATATATTCTAGGAAAATCACCTCTGATAGCAATTTGGTAAGTACCTGCTGTACCAAAATTATGAGTTACATCACCAGTTAAGCCAAATTCATCAAAAATACCGTCATTGTTCCAATCTACATCATAGTAGTAACCTGTTCCTGTAGTTGGAATTGTAATAGAAGTACTAGATGAAGTACCTGCATTGTCTGTTTTCCATGTAGTGACAAATGGATTACCACAAGCTCTAGCATCTCCAGTAATTGTCCATGTATTTGTAGTGATTAAATTGCTTCTTTGTATCTCTGCTGCACAATATCTTAAATTAATAGCACCTAAAGGAACATTATTTTGAACTGTTTGTGCTTCCCAACCAATAAGTGTAACATCGTAATTAGCAACATCTAAAGCTGAATAAGATAACATATTTGTCATATCTGTAACTCCTGCTATATTCCAATTACTTAGATTTTGATTAAAGCTAGTAGCATAGTAAAACATTTCTTTTAAACTTGTTGTATTGCTTATATTCCATGTACTTAATGGTTGATTAAAAGCATATGCTCCATTAAACATATTTGTAAAGTAGATTCCATTACTTACATTCCATGTATTTAGTGGTTGATTAAACACTGGTGCATACCTAAACATAGAACTAAAGCGTATAACATTATCTACCTCCCAATCGCTTATGTCTTGATTAAATTTTGATGCATATTGAAAAACACCTGTCATATTATTTACATTACTTACATTCCAATCATTTAATGGCTGGTTAAATCGTGAAGCAAAAAGGAATAAATAAGTCATATTGGTAACATTGCTTACATCCCAATGATTGATATTATCATTCATATAGCTACATCTTGCAAACATTGAAGTCATATCTGTAACGCTAGATAAGTCTGGTGCATCTGTAGCAAAAACCCTTAAGTTGGTACAGCCAGCGAAAGCACCGTTCATACTTGTCCAAACAACATCTCCCCATTGATTGACTTCTAGTAGTTTTGCTTTATCTGAACTAGCACTATTGTTGAAATAGATTCTAGGAAAAGCACCTTGTATGCGAATAGTATAAGTACCAGCAACACCAAAATCGTGCGTAACATCGCCAGTAATACCAAATTCATCGAAAATACCATCGTTGTTCCAATCTACATCGTAGTAGTAGCCAGTACCTGTAGTTGGAATTGTAATAGAAGTACTAGAAGAAATACCTGTATTGTCTGTTTTCCAAGTAGTAATAAAAGGATCACCACAATCTCTACTATCTCCAGTAATTGTCCAACCATAAGTAGTAATTAAATTATTTCTTTGTAGTGCTGCAGCACAATATTTTAAGTTTAAAGCACCCAAATTTCTACCAGTAATGCCTTGAGCTTCCCAACCAATAAGTGTAGCATCGTAGTTATTGACATCTAAGCCAGCATTATCGAGCATTAGTAACATATTTACTGTTGGTTTTAATGTCCAATTGGCTAAATTTTGATTAAAATTTATTGCATTTCTAAACATATTTTGAAAAGAATTTGCTGCTACGGTATTCCAAGCAGCAATATCTTGATTAAAGTTTGTAGCTGCATTAAACGCTAAAGTAAATAATTGTACTTTACTTACATCCCAAGAAGTGATGTTGCCATTAAAAGCGGTTGCACCAGAAAATATAGCATACATATTAGTTACATTACTAACATTCCAATTATTTAATGGCTGATTAAATGTATTGGCTCCATTAAATAGATAAGACATATCTGTAATAGTAGTAGTATTCCAATGATTGATATTGGCATTTAGACTAGAACAACCAGCAAACATTCTTCTAAGCGAAGTGGCTCCACTTAAGTCTGGTGCATCTATAGCTGTAATGTTTAAATTGCTACAACTATTGAAAGCACTTTCCATAGAAGACCAAGTAATATCTCCCCATTGGTCTACACTTAATATTTTTAGTCTATCGCCAGTAGCATTAAAATAAATTCTTGGAAAGCCTCCTCTAATAGCTACTTGATAAGTACCTGCCACTCCATAGTCGTGTGTAATATCTCCAGTAACTCCAAAATCGTCAAAAATACCATCGTTATTCCAGTCTACATCATAGTTGTACGATTCGCCAACAAAAGTTGGAATAGTTATTGAAGTACTAGAAGACGAACCTGCATTGTCTGTTTTCCAAGTAGTAATGAAAGATGCTCCACAAATTTTAGTATCTCCAGTGATTGTCCATCCATAAGTAGTAATTAAATTACTTCTTTGTAATGCTGCATTACAATAATTTAAGTTTGTAGCACCTAATGTTCTGTTTGAAATACCTTGAGCTTCCCAACCGATTAGCGTAGCATCATAGTTACTAACATCTAAGCCAGAATAATTAAGCATTATAGACATATTTACTATTGGATTTAATGACCAAGTAGCCAAGCTTTGGTTGAATGATGATGCAGAATTAAACATACCATACATATCTGTTACACTACTTACTGTCCAATTATCTAATGGTTGGTTAAAGGAAGTTTCATTAAAAAACATATATCTCATATTTGTTACATTACTAACATCCCAATTATTTAATGGTTGGTTGAATGCTTGTACTGTATTAAACATACTAGACATATCTGTTACGCTACTTACATCCCAATCATTTAGTGGTTGATTAAACAAAGGTATACTCGCGAACATTTTTGACATATTGGTTACATTACTGACATTCCAATTGTTTAATGGTTGGTTAAATGAATTGGCTAAATTAAATAAGTTAGACATATCTGTAATAGTACTAGTATTCCAATGATTAAGATTAGCATTAAGATTAAAACAAGCAAAAAACATACTTTTTAATGAGGTTACATTACCAAGATATGGTGCTGGTATTAAAGAAAAGTTTAAATTTCTACAACCATAAAAAGCATTTTCCATAGAAGACCATTGAATATCTCCCCATTGGTCTATACTTAGTATTTTTTGCTTATCACCTGTATTGTTAAAGTAAATTCTAGGAAAATCTCCTCTAATAGCTACTTGATAACTACCTGCTACTCCATAATTGTGTGTAATACTACCAGTAACACCAAAATTGTCAAAAATGCCATCATTGTTCCAATCTACATCATAGTAGTAGCCAGTACCTGTGGTTGGAATTGTAATAGAAGTACTAGATGATACACCTGTATTATCTGTTTTCCATGTAGTAATGAATGGTAAAGAACAACCTGTGCCACTTGGGCTGTCTCCAATAATTGTCCAACCTTTTGCCAGTAATTTATTCCTAGCAGTAAGCGCATTTGTACCATATTGTAGATTTTGAGCAGAAAGTTGTAGCCCATTTGGAGTTGAAGTATTGTTACTCCAACCTATTAAAGTTGCCGAATAATTGATACAATCTAAACCAGAGTAAGATAGCATATATTTTAATTTATTAGTACTGTAAATAGTATTCTTAATATTCCAATTACCTAAATTTTGGTTAAAAGAAGATGCATAGTAAAACATATAGTCTATATATTGTACTTTACTTACATTCCATAAAAATAAAGGTTGATTAAAGGATGTTGCATGTGAAAACATACTATTCATTCGTATTACATTAGACACATCCCAATTATTTAATGGTTGATTAAATGATATAGCATAATAAAACATCCCTTCCATAACGCCTACATTAGAAACATCCCAATTATTTAGCGGTTGATTAAAAGTTGAAGCAGATGCGAACATATATGCCATATATTTTATATTACTGACATTCCAATTATTTAATGGTTGATTAAATTTATTTGCATTACAGAACATATATGACATATTCGTTACACTACTAACATCCCAATTATTTAATGATTGATCAAATTTATTTGCATTATAAAACATTTTTGCCATTTGTGTAACATTACTTACATCCCAATTATTTAATGGCTGATTGAACGATACTGCCCAATAAAACATTTCGGCCATATTGGTAACATTACTTACATTCCAATCATTTAATGGCTGATTGAACACATAAGCACTATCAAACATAGCTATCATATCTGTTATGTTACTAACATCCCAATGATTGATGTTTGCATTAAAGTTAGTACAACTATTAAACATATAACCTAATGAAGTTACATTGGACAAATCTGGTGCATCAATGGCTGTTAGATTTAGGTTGGTACAACCATGGAAAGCACTATGCATGCTTGTCCAAGCAATATTACCCCATTGGTCTATACTTAGTATTTTTTGTCTATCTCCTGTGTTATTGAAATAGATGCGTGGAAAAGTACCTTGTATGCGAATGGTGTAAGTACCAGCAACTCCAAAGTCGTGTGTAACATCGCCTGTTAAGCCAAATTCATCGAAAATACCATCGTTGTTCCAGTCTACATCGTAGTTGTATGTTTCGCCAGCAAGAGTTGGAATGGTTATAGATGTACTAGAAGACGAACCTGCATTATCTGTTTTCCAAGTAGTAATGAATGCTTGTGCATTTGCATTTTTTGGTAATACATATGCCATTACCATTAAAAAAAGTAGTGTAAAAATGTTTTTCATAGTTTTATAATTTTGCTTGGTATAAAGTTCAATAAGTGAAGCGTTTTATACCATAGTGAAAATTCACTATTATTTAAAAATGATTCATTATAATAAATCGTTTATATCTTTTGCAACTTAGACGATTATATATAGAAAGTCAAAAATAATGAGTGAACGGACGAAATATTGAGTGAACGGTCAATTTTAGAACGAATAAATAAATATATTAAGATTTTATTTAATACAAGAGTACTATAATATTTGTTTCGTGAGACACGAAATATGGTGTAGCATCTCAATAATTTGTCATAACATAAAAAAACCAATATTGAATAAATTTATAGATTCCTTCTTTTGAAGGAATGATATTTTATATAGATTTGGCTATAGTTAAATAATATTTCTTTCGGTGAGGACACCGACCGATATCATTAAACGGTCAGTTTTTTTTGTAGTATTTAGGTAAATAGTAGTGAGTAATAAGACTTTTTGTTGTAAGATTTCTAGAATCAAGATTATTAGATATTAGACTTTGTTTACAATGCTATTACTCAATATTAATTATAAACTGCTACGCAGTTTTTGTGTTATTCTAGTATTGGCTAACATCAATATCCACTTTGTGAGATATTGATTTAAGTAAGTTGTCAAGTGGAAAACACTTGACATGACACAAAAGTATTGTTTCGTGAGACACGAAACAAGGCATAGATTTTAATTTTACTTTTTGTCTTGACACAAAAAGTAACAAAAAAGTCAAGAAAAAATGATCGCTCCACGCTTATTGCCTACGCTCAGCTGCCGCATTTTTTCTTCCTACGCTTCTTTAGCCAATAATTATTTTTTAATATTATTCATTAAAAGACAAACTATTTAATTATAGGAAAAATCATACACCTACGCAGTTTTTGTGTTATTCTAGTTGGGAAACATCAATATCCACTTTGTAGAACATTGATGTACAGAGCATATAAAAATATTGTCAAAGTTTAAAACTTTGACAATATTATCTATGATGTATTTATCTATAACCTGTTAATAAGCTACTAAAGTTAGATACTTTCCAAATGCCATTTTCTTTCTTTAAATGTAATGGTCGTGGTGAGTCTGCTCCTTGTGTGTAAATAAATATTTTAGCATATGTAGTTGTTGTATTTATTGGATCGGCATACATTTCGATAGTAATTGGTAGTGTTGGTGTATAGTTATTGCTTGGTGTTGCACCTTTCATATAAATATATGGTGTTTTTGGATAGCTTGAAATTTGTGTGCTGAGTGTACTTTTTCCGCCAGAAGTTAAATCGTAGCCATTGTAGCTGTCTGCACTTGATGAATTAATGAGTAGCGTAGTATGACAACAAGCTATTACATCTTTAATGCCTATACTTTTATTGGTTTGATAGCGTTGTAGAGCTGTTATAAAAATAGCTGTCATAGAAAACATAGAACTACCATATTCATCTATTAGACCTTGTGTTTCTGCTATTTGGTTTGGGACATCAATGTAAAAGATTTGTCGGACTGTATCTAATACATCGTTAGAACGAATTTTTAAATCGCGTGGTGTTGGTAATGGTGTAGTGTTTGTTGTATTGTTTTCTTTTGTGCAACTTACTATAGTTGCAATAATTACTAAGATTAAAATTGTATTTTTCATAGTTCTATGGTTTTTTTAATAATGGTTTTTTTAAATTATTATACATTTGATTTACTTCTTTTGCTTGTTGTGCATTGAAAAAAATAGGTTTTTCAAATAGTATTTGATAATTAAAATAATGGCTTGTTGGCTTAAGATTTAAAAAATAATCTCTTATTAATGTAATAAAAATTATATTTTGATTGAAACCTGTGATTCGTACTCTTGCTATTTTACTTTGATTTTTATTAGCTATATTATTTTGCCAACAGGTTTCCACTTCTTCTTGACTTGATTTATCATTATAAGTTATATTTAAGCGATATAAATCTAAAGTATCTCCTACTACAAAATTTAATTTACTATCGGCTAGTATCATAAAATTAATAGTGCTATTAAATTCATTACGATTTAATGTTCCTAGAAAGATGTCTTCATTGAGTTTGTTTCCTGCAAAACTTTGATGTACAAATAGTATCGTAGAAAAAAGCAAACTTAGTATTTTAATTGTTTTCATGATTTTTTGTTTTTAGTTGTTTCAGATTTCGCAGAGTCCTCTAAGAGAGACTCTGCGAGGAAAATGTTTACTTAGTTATTCTTCATATACAAAAACTAAATCTGGTACACCCATAAATTTATTATTAACTAATGAACTTGGTGTTGGATAACTTAAAGCATCTCCAACTTTTTCTACTGCATTTATATAAGTAACTTTATCATAAGTAATTGGATAGATTGGATCATAAACTCGTTCTCCGTTTTCTAATTTATAAATGTAAGGTTGTGTAGTTGTAGTATTATCTTCAAAGTTTTTATTATTAGTTGATAAAATATACTGTTTATTTGCTATAACATCAACTGCATCTATATTAGCATAATAAGTATTGTTAGCAGTTGGTGCATCTATAAGTATAGAACGAATAACAGATTGCGTAGTTACATCCCAAAGAGTAACTCTAAATTTACCTGCTTCACCAGCAAAAACACCTAATTGAGTAATTTTACCTGATGTAGTAAAGTACAACAGATTACCAGCTTCGTAACTACCTGCAACATGCATATTGGCAACTTGTTGTATTTCTTGTTTATCTGTCCATAAACTTTGAAATGGTTTTATAGTATAAGTTGTTGTTTCTGTTGGTTGAATTGGTTGGTTTTCTTCTGGTGTTACTTCGTTATCTTTAGTACAGCTTAGTACAAGAAAGAAAGATAAACACATTGCGATTTTAATAATTGTTTTCATAATTTTTGTTTTAATTGTTTTGTAATAGTTTAAAGTTGAATGTTTTTGATTGGATATACCATAGTGATTTTTCGCTATTTTTGTAGTAGTAAATCTTTTCTGTTGAGCTTTTCTGCACAGAAATTATAATTGTCTATTAGATAATTATAAGTAGCAATATCTCCAGCATTTTTAAATAGATATGCATATTTTACAAATGTACCTATATAAATAAAAGCACTTAAATAATCTTGTTGTTGAATATAATAATCAGCATAAGTAATATATATATAATTAATTGGTATTCTTAAATATTTTCCTGCAATACTCAATTTATCAAAATAGTGTATGTAGTTTTCTGCTGTTTTTATATCTTTATTTTGTAGTGCTTTTTGTGCATTTATAATGAATGGAAAAGCTATTGCTGTGTAGTAGTCATAATTGTCGTAATCGTAAGCAATTAAATTATTATCTATAATAAATTGTGCATAGTTATTAAAAAAAGTAAGTTCAAAATTTGAATAATTACTATTAACATCATGTAGTTTATTAAGGTTAAATGTTTTTATTTGTGATATATATCTACAAATTAAATTTAAAACTTCTGCTTTGAGTTTTATTTTATTATCTATTTGAATTTTATCTACATACTGTATTAGTTTTTCAAGTATTTGCACTTCATATTGGTCAACATAAGTACTAGTATCTTTTGCTGTTAAACAATTAATATAATATTCAAAAAAATCGAATAATGCTTCTTCATTAAATAGGTCATCTTGATTTAAATGGTCTAGTAAAACAAAATTTCTATCTAAAATTAATAATGCATTTTTATAGTTTTTGTTAATGATAGATAGATTTCCTAAATCTATTTGTAGTTGAAACATATAATCTTTGTATTCAGCAATTGAATTTACTTCATCTACAAATATGCAAGTTTTATATGTTTTATTGTAAAGTATTAATAGTGAATCGTAGTTTAAATAATTTTGGTTTGCATAAACACCTTTGTAGTATTCTGGAAAATCTGGATCGTTGTGTGCTAAATTATACAACACTTCTTCATGAAGTAGACCTATCTTTGCAAAGCAATCGTTATACGAATTTTCTTCTGCATAAGTATTTATACAAATCAAGCTAAATAGTAAGCATAAGTATTTCATAATATTTTATTTATTAGTGATTAAATCCTTTCTGTTGAGCTTTTCTACACAGAGATTGTAATTGCTAAAAATGTAGTTTTTAATTAAATCTAACTCGTATTTTTCTGCATCGAAATAATTAAAATACAATATAATTTGACTTAAAAATGAATATGCTTTTAAATAATCTTTTTGTTGTAAATAATATTCGATTTGAAATAAGTAAACAGAAGTGATTGCTGGAAACATATAAGGTAAACCAACACAAATTTCGTTTAATGGTTGAATATATTGAGCAACACTATCTAATGAATTGTTTTGTATTTTATTAAAAGCACTATAAACCAAAGTATATACTAGTACTTCTTTATAAGATAAATCGACAGAAGTATATTCATAAATTTTATTTTTAATAATATACATTGCATAATCATCTAATAAAAGCATATCATCATTACTAAATACTGATTTTATATTCATTAATTTAGAAAAAGGAACGCTTGTTGGTAATTTCATATTGACACATGACAAACCAACATCTGTAAAAATGCTATTATCTGTATAGTTTTTTGCATTGATATACATTGTATTAATCATATAATTTACATCTGCATTTGTATTATACATTTTAAGTAAATCAATGGCATTATTTTGTATAGTAAAAATTTCTTTTTTTTCATCTTCAGTTAATGCTATATCATTATTAATTAGTCTATAATTATCTAAAGTATTGGTAATAAATTGTTCAGCTTCACCAAATCGTTCTGCTTCTAATGCCAAATTAGCTAAATAGAGTTGCGACCAAAATAAGTGTCTGGCAAAAAGTTTATCGTTTTTACATATGTCGCCATAATTACAATTATCTATAATAGTAATGTATTGATCTCGCAACTCGTAATAGTCGTAATCACTTTTATTTTCTTCATAAATATTGCTTATGCCATCAATATCAGACAGTTCGTTATAAAGTGTTGCCATTTGTTTTTCGCACACTTGATTTTCTTCTGCTTGAATTACAAATTGAGTACTCAACAAAATCATAACTAATAAAAATATATTTTTCATAATTTTATTGTTTAATAATTTTTGCAGTTGCTAGTGCTTGGTTTTTATCATCGACTACTTGTATAATATAAGTACCAACAGACCAATGACTAACTTCTATTTGTTGTTGAGTGGCATTTAATAATGCTGTTTGGTAAATTAATTTTCCACTAATATCATATACATTGGTTTTGTATTGAATTAGTTTATCACTCTTCAAATTAATTTGTACACTGTTTACTGCTGGATTTGGAAACACACTAATAGTCGCATCACTATAAAAGTTTTTAATAAAACTAGCAATATCTGTCAATTTTGTTTGATGAAAACCTTGTGTCATTATAATATTACTAGTAGTATAAGTAGTAATAATAGGTTCGCCAATAGTAAAACTCATGCTATAATTGGTATTGCTATAATGATTTCCAGTTGTAGCAATTACTTCTTGTGTGTAAGCTTTAATAGTAAATAAAAATATGATTATAAAT